>NZ_ABEQ01000004.3 GCF_000171335.1 Candidatus Epulonipiscium viviparus | reverse complement strand
GCCATGTAATTGAGCTTTAAAGTTCAGTACAAATCAAATTAATTGAACCCATTTAACGTTTTATGTTWAAGTAATTTAACTATTTATCATTTTTCTTTTTTTGAGTTTGTTACAAAACATAATTGTTGTTCAATTTACAAAATTTTTTTACCATGTTTAGTTCACCCTATGATTTAGTTCATAGGGTCTTTTTTATTGCGGACAAAAGTTTTTTTTCATACTTTGCGGACAAGCCTCATAAAGATATATATATAAGCACAACGAAAGGAGCTTTATGATGAGTAAAAAAACACTACTAATAGGAACTATGATTCTTACTGGTGCCAGTTTTATAACTAGAATTTTAGGTTTTATATTTCGAATCTTTTTATCTCACACTATGGGTGCCGAAGGAATGGGGTTATACCAACTGATCTTTCCGATCTATATGCTTGCCTGGGCTGTCTCCAGTGCGGGAGTATCGCTAGTCGTTTCCAAAAAAGTTGCCGAATACAATGCTCGGGGATTCCATGACGATGCTATTAAAATTATGAAAAGCGCGATCGTGCTATCCCTGGTTATTTGCATACCAATTTCTCTATTCTTATTTATTTTTCACGAGCCCATTGCCATATACTTTGTTCATGCAGCAGATACGTCTTTGTCTATTCAATTACTCGGAACTTGTCTACCGTTTATGGCAACCTCATGCTGCATCCGCGGTTATTTTCAGGGTCGTCAAGAGATGAGCGTTCCTGCAATAGCTCAGGTAATAGAGCAAGTTGCTAGAATGATTATTATTTATCTCGTTGCTGGAATGATGGTTCCATACGGCTTGGAATATGCCTGTGCGGCGGCGATGCTCGGACTCTGCGGTGGCGAATTTGCCTCTTGTGGATTTGCCATATTTATGTTTTTTAGGGCTCGAAACAAAATCAAATGTACCAAACCGTCTATAATTACATATAATAGTGCCATCAACACGATCTTCTAYYTGTCATTACCAATCACAGCGAATCGATTTTTAACTTCCGCATTGCAATCAGTAGAAAATATCCTAATCCCCATGCAACTCGAAAAATTTGGACTAAGCTCGAGCGATGCATTAAGCGTATTTGGAATGTACTCTGGAATGGCGATGCCACTTTTATTATTTCCGTCAATGCTAACGGGGTCGCTATCGGTRGCACTCATCCCGTCGATCTCCGACGCGAAAGCGAGATCAAACAACGCCGAATTACAACGCACGGTGGCCTCGTCAGTACAACTATCTGCAATCATCGGAATAGGAGCGGGGGGACTATTTTTTACATTAGGAGAYGAAATAGCGATGCTAGTCTATAATATGAGCGAAGTGGGTCACCTCCTCAAACTGCTAGCGCTGATATGTCCATTTTTCTATTTACAAGGGATACTAAACGGCGTATTAAACGGGCTTGGGCTACAAAAAACAACATTCCAAGGAAACATACTAGGGTCAGTAGCATGTATCGTGTTAATAATAGTCGGRGTACCAAAATCTGGATTAGTAGGATTCACGCTAGCGCTACTAGCCCAAGCAGGAATCGCGACATGCTATCACCTCTACCATGCGCTAGACTCTATCAGCCTACCAATAAACGTTCTCAGTTGGATAATGAAACCAGCAATAGCGATAAGCATCGGCTCGATTGCCATTCGATATATATATAACAGCTTGCTAAGCGGCATGGTGGGAGCGAAGGTAGCTACAGTAATAGCGATCGCATTGTTAGGGTTGTTCTACATCACATTTTTATTCGCGTTCAAATGCATTACAAAAGAAGATATCAAAGCATTTCTATAATCATTATAATAAGAAGAAACTTAGATAAGGTAGTCAAAAACTATCTTATCTTTTTTTTGTTTATTCACCGCTGATGCTCTAACCAAAGCTGATGCCGAACCCAACGCTGATGCTATAACCAAAGCTGATGCCGAACCCAACGCTAATGCCATAACCGAAATTGATGCCGAACCCAACGCTGATGCCGTAGCCGAAGTTGATGCCGAACCCAACGCTGATGCTATAACCAAAGCTGATGCCGAACCCAACGCTGATGCCGTACCCAACGCTGATGCCGAACCCACCGCTGATGCTATAACCACCGCTGATGCCGAACCCAACGCTGATACCATAACCAAAGCTGATGCCGAACCCAACGCTGATGCCGTACCCAACGCTGATGCCGTAACCGAAGTTGATGCCGTAACCGAAGTTGATGCCGAACCCAACGCTAATGCCATAACCGAAGTTGATGCCGAACCCCACGCTGATGCCGAACCCCACGCTGATGCCATAACCAGATCTTATGCTATAACCAAAGCTGATGCCAAACCCAACACTGATGCTATAACCAAAGCTGATGCCGTAACCGAAGTTGATGCCGTAACCGCAGTTGATGCCGAACCCAACGCTGATGCCGTAACCGCAGTTGATACCGAATCCACCGCTGATGCCGTACCCAACGCTGATGCCATAACCGAAGCTGATGCCGCAACCGAAGCTGATGCCAAATCCAACGCTGATGCCGTAACCGAAGTTGATGCCGAACCCACCGCTGATGCCGAACCCACCGCTGATGCCGAACCCACCGCTGATGCCGTAACCGAAGCTGATGCCGAACCCACCGCTGATGCCGTAACCGAAGTTGATGCCGAACCCACCGCTGATGCCGTAGCCGAAGTTGATGCTATAACCGAAGTTGATGCCATAACCGAAGCTGATGCCGCAACCGAAGCTGATGCCAAACCCAACACTGATGCCGTAACCGAAGTTAATGCCGTAACCGAAGTTGATGCCGAACCCACCGCTAATGCCGTAACCGAAGTTGATGCCGTACCCAACGCTGATGCCATAACCGAAGTTGATGCCGTAACCGAAGTTGATGCCGTAACCAGATCTTATGCTATAACCAAAGCTGATGCCGAACCCAACGCTGATGCCGTAACCGAAGTTGATGCTATAACCAAAGCTGATGCCGAACCCAACGCTGATGCCGTAACCGCAGTTGATGCCGTAACCAGATCTTATGCTATAACCAAAGCTGATGCCGAACCCACCGCTRATGCCATAACCAAAGCTGATGCCGTAACCGAAGTTGATGCCGAACCCACCGCTGATGCCGAACCCACCGCTGATGCCGAACCCGACGCTGATGCCGAACCCGACGCTGATGCCGAACCCACCGCTGATGCCGTAACCGAAGTTGATGCCGTAACCAGATCTTATGCTATAACCAAAGCTGATGCCAAACCCACCGCTAATGCCGTAACCAGATCTGATGCCGTAACCGAAGTTGATGCCAAAACCGAAGTTGATGCCGAACCCAACGCTGATGCCGTAGCCGAAGTTGATGCCGAACCCAACGCTGATGCCGAACCCAACGCTGATGCCGTAGCCGAAGTTGATGCCGAACCCAACGCTGATGCCGTAACCGAAGTTAATGCCGTAACCGAAGCTGATGCCGAACCCAACGCTGATGCCGCAACCGAAGTTGATGCCGTAACCGAAGTTGATGCCGTAACCGAAGTTGATGCCGAACCCACCGCTAATGCCGTAACCAAAGCTGATGCCGTACCCACCGCTGATGCCGTAACCGAAGTTGATGCCGAACCCAACGCTGATGCCGTACCCAACGCTGATGCCGTAACCGAAGCTGATGCCAAACCCAACGCTGATGCTATAACCAAATCTGATGCCGAACCCAACGCTGATGCCGTAACCGCAGTTGATGCCATAACCGCAGTTGATGCCATAACCGAAGTTGATGCCATAACCGAAGTTGATGCCGAACCCACCGCTGATGCCAAACCCACCGCTGATGCTACAACCAAAGTTGATGCCGTAACCGAAGCTGATGCCGCAACCAAAGCTGATGCCGAACCCAACGCTGATGCCGAATCCACCGCTGATGCCAAACCCACCGCTGATGCCGTACCCAACGCTGATGCCGTAACCGAAGTTGATGCCGTACCCAACGCTGATGCCATAACCGAAGTTGATGCCATAACCGAAGTTGATGCCGTACCCAACGCTGATGCCGTAACCGAAGTTGATGCCGAACCCACCGCTGATGCCGTAGCCGAAGTTGATGCTATAACCGAAGTTGATGCCATAACCGAAGCTGATGCCGCAACCGAAGCTGATGCCAAACCCAACACTGATGCCGTAACCGAAGTTAATGCCGTAACCGAAGCTGATGCCGAACCCAACGCTGATGCCGCAACCGAAGTTGATGCCGAACCCAACGCTAATGCCGAACCCGACGCTGATGCCGTAACCGAAGTTGATGCCGAACCCAACGCTGATGCCATAACCGAAGCTGATGCCGTAACCAAAGCTGATGCCGTACCCAACACTGATGCCGTAACCGCAGTTGATGTCGTAACCGAAGTTGATACCGTAACCGAAGTTGATGCTATAACCAAAGCTGATGCCGTAACCGCAGTTGATGCCGAACCCAAAGCTGATGCCGAAACCGAAGTTGATGCCGAACCCAACGCTAATGCCGAACCCGACGCTGATGCCGTAACCGAAGTTGATGCCGAACCCAACGCTGATGCCATAACCGAAGCTGATGCCGTAACCAAAGCTGATGCCGTACCCAACACTGATGCCGTAACCGCAGTTGATGTCGTAACCGAAGTTGATACCGTAACCGAAGTTGATGCTATAACCAAAGCTGATGCCGAACCCAACGCTGATGCCGTAACCAACGCTGATGCCGTAACCGAAGCTGATGCCGTAACCGAAGCTGATACCGTAACCAACGCTGATGCCATAACCGAAGTTGATGCCATAACCGAAGCTGATGCTATAACCAAAGCTGATGCCGAACCCAACGCTAATGCCAAACCCAACGCTGATGCCGTAACGCCATAACCGAAGTTGATGCCGTAACCGAAGCTGATGCCGTATCCAACACTGATGCCGTAACCAGATCTTATGCTATAACCAAAGCTGATGCCGAACCCAACGCTGATGCTATACCCAACGCTGATGCCGTAACCGAAGTTGATGCCGTAACCAGATTTTATGCTATAACCAAAGCTGATGCCGAATCCACCGCTGATGCCGTAGCCGAAGTTGATGTCGAACCCAACGCTGATGCCGTAGCCGAAGTTGATGCCGTAACCGAAGTTGATGCCGAACCCAACGCTAATGCTATAACCGAAGTTGATGCCGTACCCCACGCTGATGCCGTACCCAACGCTAATGCCGAACCCAACGCTGATGCTATAACCAAAGCTGATGCCGTAACCGCAGTTGATGCCGAACCCAACGCTGATGCCGTAACCACCGCTGATGCCGTACCCACCGCTGATGCCATAACCGAAGTTGATGCCGTACCCACCGCTGATGCCGTACCCAACGCTGATGCCGAACCCAACGCTGATGCCGTAGCCGAAGTTGATGCCGAACCCAACGCTGATGCCGAACCCAACGCTGATGCCGTAGCCGAAGTTGATGCCGAACCCAACGCTGATGCCGTAACCGAAGTTGATACCGAATCCACCGCTGATGCCGTAACCGAAGTTGATGCCGAACCCACCGCTGATGTAGCAACCACCGCTGATGCCAAACCCAACGCTGATGCCGTAATGCCGAAACCAGATCTTATGCTATAACCAAAGCTGATACCGAACCCACCGCTGATGCCGTAACCAACGCTGATGCCGTAACCGAAGTTGATGCCGAACCCAACGCTGATGCTATAACCAACGCTGATGCTATAACCAAAGTTGATGCCGAACCCAACGCTGATGCCAAAATGCCGTAACCGAAGTTGATGCCGTAACCGAAGCTGATGCTATAACCAAAGCTGATGCCGAACCCGACGCTGATGCCGTAACCGAAGTTGATGCCATAACCGAAGTTGATGCCGAACCCACCGCTGATGCCGTAACCGAAGCTGATACCGTAACCAGATCTTATGCCATAACCGCAGTTGATGCCGAACCCAACGCTGATGCCGTAACCAAAGTTGATGCCGTAACCGAAGTTGATACCGTAACCAACGCTGATGCCGTAACCGAAGCTGATGCCGCAACCAAAGCTGATGCCAAACCCAACGCTGATGCCGCAACCGAAGCTGATGCCGTAACCGAAGCTGATGCCGAAACCGAAGTTGATGCTATAACCAAAGCTGATGCCATAACCGAAGTTGATGCCATAACCGAAGCTGATGCCGTAACCGAAGTTGATGCCGAACCCAACGCTGATGCCGTAACCGAAGTTGATGCCGTACCCAACGCTGATGCCGTAATGCCGTAACCGAAGTTGATGCCAAACCCAACGCTGATGCGCTTACTTGCTACTCGTACATCTGCAGATAATAAGGTAAATGTTACCATTTAGACAGCTTTTTAGGTAGCTTTTATATTTGACCTTTCAAAGTAGCTTTTATAACTTTCTTGCATTAAAAAAGAGCTCCGACTTTTACATCGAAACTCTTGTTGTTGAAGAATTTTATCCGTCATTCAAGATTCTTGGGGAAAAACTATCTTCTTACATTCCTATATCTCAAACTTATCTAATTGACCTTTCAAATTATCTGCTTGTGCTGCAAGCTCTTGACTGACTGCGACGTTTTCTTCTGATATGCCAGAGTTTTTGCTGATCTCTGTTTGTAACATCTCAACTTTGGCTATTATTGCGTGTAACGATTCCTTCTGACTAGTTGCATTAGCAGAAAGATTTTTGGAGAAGTCTCTGGTTTCGACGCTCGACTGAACGATTGTGTCTAGCGCGGTCGATGTTAATTGCACCATGTTTTCTCCTTTGCGTAAACTTTCTAGATTCTTTTCGATTCGACCGTATATATCTTTTACGGTTTGTGTTGTAGTTGTTGACAACTCTCGAATTTCGTTTGCTACAACTGCGAAGCCTTTTCCTTGCTCTCCGACACGTGCTGCCTCGATTGATGCGTTAAGTGCTAGCAGATTCGTTTGTGTTGCAACATTTTCGATCGATCCAATTACACCACTAATTTCGTTGATAGATACGCTGATATCTTTCATTGCGGTTACTAGGTCGTTTCCTATCTTTTTGCTATCAAGCGCTTTGTTGGTCATGTCATTTACTACTTCATAACTCTTATCGATATCTCCGATTATGCCTATTACTCCTTCTGCTACTTGGATGGTTTCATCTTTGAAGTGGCTGATTAGGTCTACTTGACCGATTGTTAGGTCTGCTAGTTCTTGTGCGGAGCCTGCAATTTGATTTGCCGCGTCTAAAACATTACCTGTTGATGATTGTGTATTATATAATAGGTCTTTTAAGCTTACTGAAATCGCTAGCAACGATACCTTGATTTTGTTGAAGTCGCCTACATAATTTTGTTGCGGTGTCGGTGTAAAGTCGCCATCTGAGAAGCTTTGTAGAATCTTCGCTATTTCTTCGATATATCCGTTAATTGAACTTGAAACAGTATCTAGCGCTCCAACGATCATTTCTAGCTCAAGTGTGGTTTTTGCAATGTGAGTTGTTGAAATGTTTAAATTTCCTTGTTGAAGCTTGCCTAGCTCTGTTACTACGTGCTCTAATGGAGAAATATATACTCTTACAATTATTTTTACTGCTATATAGAATACTATTTGGCTAATTACCATAATTAATGTGCTAGAGATAATTTCTTTCCATATGGCGTCTGTTACATGTGATTTCGGATAATTTGATACCATTCTATATGATGTATTAGGCACTGAGAATGCTGTTGTATAAGCCCCTTCGCCCATTGATGTAGTGGTCGGAATGACGTCTCCATCGCGCATTGTAATGATGTCGTTTGCTGATGGATTGATTGATTGTAATGTTTTCATTTTTCCGCCAGATGGCATATTGATCGCTTCTTTGTGAACGACGATTTCGTTGTCCTGATCTATAATAAATATGCTTGTTCCATCTGTGCCAGAAAGCTCTATTATCAGATCTTGCATTGAGTCTAGTGGTACTTCCATATTTATTACTCCAAGCAATTCGTGTGTCGCGTGTTGTGTTACTTTTCTAGATACTCCAATTAATAGAGTTCCAGTTAGAGGGCTTGTATATGGTTTTGACACGTATGTACCATTTGTAGACATTGCTCCCTTATACCATCCTGATTGCGTGAGGTCTTCTCCGAAAGATGGCTCCCATCCATCAGGGTCTATTACTTCGCCATCGGCTGTGAAGAAATATAAAGTTTCGATATCGTGTTTTAAATTAGATTGCAATTGTAAGTATGTTCTCAGCTGCTCTAAATTTATTTCGTCTACAACTGATAGCTTTGTTGCCAATGTTTCTGCTAAAGTAGTTTTATCTGTAAGCCAGTTTGAGAACCCGTTTACAGCTATCGATGCATTGCTGATCGACGTCTTTTCTGCCACCTCAATTGTCGTTGTCGCAATAGAAAATAGTCTAATAATGGTGCTACATAATAATATAATTGCAACAATTATACCAAATGTAATGTTAATTTGCGTTTTGAACGCTTTTCTTTTCATAATTCTCCCCCTTTAGTATGATCACTAACACTACTATACATATTTCATAACTCTAATAATTATAACTGTAATTCCAAAAAAAGTGTGTTGATTCAAAAAAAATTTGTCCCTTTAACTTTATTCTTTTTTATCTTTATCAGCATTTTTATCAGTTACTTTTTTTCCTGTTCTCTGATTTTCTTTTTGACCAAGACAATTTAAAATAATTTTTAGGGTACTTCATTATTATAACAAAGATATTAAATTTTGCAACAAAATCTAGAATTTACATTATTTATATGTTATACTTGTCATTGCAGACTAGTTATCTTTAATTTTCATTTTGCAAATGCTTTATGCTGTGCGGATCAGTTTTTTACATACCGCGACCGCATGCATAGCATTAAATTTTATTACACATTTTTAATTAGAAAGAAGTGATTATAATATGAAACAGAAAGAATATGGATTATTTACTGCTATCACTATGATAGTTGGCATCGTTATCGGTTCGGGTATCTTTTTTAAAAGCGATGACATTCTAAATTACACTGGTGGGAGCGTTAGTCTCGGTATTTTGGTCTTTGCTTTCGCTGCCATTAGCATTGTTTTTGGTAGCCTCACTATTGGCGAACTCGCCGCTCGTAATTCGAAGTCCGGCGGTATCATTACTTATGCCGAAGAGTTTAGCAAACCCGTCGCTTGTGCTATCGGTTGGTTTCAGGTATTTTTGTATTACCCCACTATTACTGCAGTTGTAGCTTGGGTTGCCGGCATTTACACCTGCTTGCTTTTTGGCTTCGACATGACTCTCATGAATCAAACCGTTATTGGCGCTATTTATATTGTTTTCCTATTTGTTATTAATATATTATCTAAAAAATTTGGCGGCTATTTGCAAAACGGTTCCACTATTATAAAATTGATTCCTCTTATTTTCTTTGCTATATGCGGCCTTACTATGGGTGACCCCGGCGCTACTCTCACTTCTACCAATGTGAAAACTGTGGGTACAGCAAGCGTTTTGGCTGCCCTCGCTCCTATYGCCTTTTCTTTTGATGGATGGATCGTAACTTCTGCGATCGGTGCGGAAGTTAAAAATAGTAARCGCAATCTCCCTATCGCTTTTGTTGTTGGCCCTCTTATTGTTCTGGCTGTTTATATCGTTTATTTTGTCGGTATCAGTACGCTGATAGGTCCGCAAAATGTTATTGCTTTAGGTGATGCGCATGTTGATGTCGCTGCCAATTCGTTAATAGGTCCTATGGGCGCTAAAATCGTTCTCATCTTTGTTATTATTTCTGTTATTGGTACTGTAAATGGCCTCATTTTGGGTGGTATTAGGCTTCCACAATCTCTTGCCGCTCGCAATATGTTTCCTTTTGCTAATAAAATTAAGATTATCAGTGAACAATATGGCGTTTCCATCAGGTCAGCTATCGTCTTTTTTGTTGTTGTTATGTTTTGGCTTGTAATTCATTTCATTACTCAGAAATTTGCCTTATTAACATCCGGTGATGTCTCCGAAATTTCTATTGCCCTTAGCTACGGTTTATATATTTATCTATACATCCATGTAATTTTGCTTGCCAAGAGTGGCGAAATCAAGAGCAAAGTCAAAGGGTATGTTATTCCAGGTCTTGCCATTTTCGGTGCGTGCATCATTTTATCATCGGTCTTTAGCAATTCGTTATTCTTTGTTCACTTTTCTATTTGTCTTACTATCATTCTTGCTGCAATGCTATATTACACCGAGATTGCTGTTCACAGAGAAGGCGATCAGGAAAAAAAAGTTGCTTAATTTATTGAGGTCTTATGGGCCTCTTTTTTATATGCTCGATTTTCTACATCTTTTCGATCGGCTACATCTTCTCCACCGTCTCCAGCTTCTCCACCGTCTCCAGCTTCTCCACCGTCTCCAGCTTCTACATCATCTCCGTCATCTCAATCTGCTCGATCCGCTACATCCTCCCCAAATTCTACATCATCTCCGTCATCTCCATCTTCTCCATCCGCTACATCCTCCCTAGCTTCTACATCATCTCCGTCATCTCAATCTGCTCGATCTGCTACATCCTCCCTAGCTTCTACATCATCTCCGTCATCTCCATCTGCTCGATCTGCTACATCCTCCCTAGCTTCTACATCTTCTCCGTCTTCTACATCTGCTCGATCTGCTACATCCTCCCTAGCTTCTACATCTTCTCCGTCATCTCCATCTTCCACATCCGCTCAATCTGCTACATCCTCCCCAGCTTCTACATCTTCTCCGTCATCTCAATCTGCTCGATCGGCTACATCCTCCCCAGCTTCTACATCATCTCCGTCATCTCAATCTGCTCGATCTGCTCAATCTGCTACATCCTCCCCAGCTTCTACATCATCTCCGTCATCTACATCTGCTCAATCTGCTACATCCTCCCCAGTTTCTACATCATCTCCGTCATCTCTATCTACTCGATCGGCTACATCCTCCCTAGCTTCTACATCATCTCCGTCATCTACATCTTCCACATCTGCTCAATCTGCTACATCCTCCCCAGTTTCTACATCATCTCCATCCGCTACATCCTCCCCAGATTCTACATCATCTCCATCTTCCACATCTGCTCGATCGGCTACATCCTCCCCAGCTTCTACATCTGCTCCGTCATCTCCATCTGCTCGATCTGCTACATCCTCCCCAGCTTCCGCATCTTCTCCGTCATCTCCATCTGCTCGATCAGCTACATCCTCCCTAGCTTCTACATCTTCTCCGTCATCTCCATCCGCTCCATCTGCTACATCCTCCCCAGCTTCTACATCATCTCCGTCATCTCAATCTGCTCGATCTGCTCGATCTGCTACATCCTCCCTAGCTTCTACATCTTCTCCGTCATCTCCATCTTCTCGATCTGCTACATCCTCCCTAGCTTCTACATCATCTCCGTCATCTACATCTGCTCGATCTGCTACATCCTCCCTAGCTTCTACATCATCTCCGTCATCTCCATCTGCTCGATCTGCTACATCCTCCCCAGCTTCTACATCATCTCCATCTGCTCCATCTGCTACATCCTCCCCGGCTTCTACATCATCTCCGTCTTCTACATCTGCTCGATCTGCTACATCCTCCCCAGCTTCCGCATCATCTCCATCCGCTACATCCTCCCTAGCTTCTACATCATCTCCATCTTCCACATCTGCTCGATCGGCTACATCCTCCCCAGCTTCCGCATCATCTCCGTCATCTCCATCTGCTCGATCTGCTACATCCTCCCTAGCTTCTACATCATCTCCGTCCGCTACATCCTCCCTAGCTTCTACATCATCTCCATCTGCTCAATCTGCTCGATCTGCTACATCCTCCCTAGCTTCTACATCATCTCCATCTTCCACATCCGCTCCATCTGCTACATCCTCCCCGGCTTCTACATCTTCTCCATCCGCTACATCCTCCCTAGCTTCTACATCTTCTCCGTCATCTCCATCTGCTCGATCTGCTACATCCTCCCCAGATTCTACATCTTCTCCAGCTTCTACATCTTCTCCATCTTCTCCATCTTCCACATCTGCTCAATTTGCTACATCCTCCCTAGCTTCTACATCTTCTCCGTCATCTCAATCTGCTCGATCGGCTACATCCTCCCTAGCTTCTACATCTTCTCCGTCATCTACATCTGCTCGATCGGCTACATCCTCCCCAGATTCTACATCATCTCCGTCATCTACATCTGCTCGATCGGCTACATCCTCCCTAGCTTCTACATCTTCTCCATCTTCCACATCCGCTCAATCTGCTACATCCTCCCTAGCTTCTACATCATCTCCGTCCGCTACATCCTCCCTAGCTTCTACATCATCTCCGTCATCTCCATCTGCTCGATCTGCTACATCCTCCCCGGCTTCTACATCTGCTCGATCGGCTACATCCTCCCCAGCTTCTCGATCATCTCCATCCGCTACATCCTCCCCAGATTCTACATCATCTCCGTCATCTCCATCTGCTCGATCTGCTACATCCTCCCCAGCTTCTACATCTTCTCCGTCATCTCCATCTGCTCAATCTGCTCGATCCGCTACATCCTCCCTAGCTTCTACATCATCTCCATCTTCCACATCCGCTCCATCTGCTACATCCTCCCTAGCTTCTACATCATCTCCATCATCTCAATCTGCTCGATCTGCTACATCCTCCCTAGCTTCTACATCTTCTCCGTCTTTCACATCTGCTCAATCTGCTACATCCTCCCCAGCTTCTACATCATCTCCGTCATCTCCGTCATCTCCATCTGCTCGATCCGCTACATCCTCCCCGGCTTCTACATCATCTCCGTCATCTCCATCATCTCCATCTTCTCCATCTTCCACATCTGCTCGATCCGCTACATCCTCCCCAGCTTCTACATCTTCTCCGTCATCTCAATCTGCTCGATCTGCTACATCCTCCCTAGCTTCTACATCTGCTCGATCGGCTACATCCTCCCCGGCTTCTACATCTTCTCCGTCTGCTCGATCTTCCACATCTGCTCGATCCGCTACATCCTCCCTAGCTTCTACATCTTCTCCATCTTCCACATCTGCTCGATCCGCTACATCCTCCCTAGCTTCCGCATCTTCTCCGTCATCTCCATCCGCTACATCCTCCCTAGATTCTACATCATCTCCGTCATCTCAATCTGCTCGATCTGCTACATCCTCCCCAGCTTCTCGATCATCTCCATCCGCTACATCCTCCCCAACTTCTACATCATCTCCATCTTCCACATCTGCTCGATCTGCTACATCCTCCCTAGCTTCTACATCATCTCCATCTTCCACATCATCTCCATCTTCTCCATCTGCTAGATCTGCTACATCCTCCCTAGCTTCTACATCATCTCCGTCATCTCAATCTGCTCGATCTGCTCAATCTGCTCGATCTGCTACATCCTCCCTAGCTTCTACATCATCTCCATCTGCTCAATCTGCTCGATCTGCTACATCCTCCCTAGCCTCTACATCTTCTCCGTCATCTCAATCTGCTCAATCTGCTACATCCTCCCTAGCTTCTACATCATCTCCGTCATCTCAATCTGCTCGATCGGCTACATCCTCCCCATCTGCTACATCATCTCCGTCATCTACATCTTCTCCATCTGCTACATCCTCCCCAGATTCTACATCATCTCCATCCGCTATATCTTCTCCACCGTCTCCAGCTTCTCCGTCATCTCCATCTTCCACATCCGCTCGATCTGCTACATCCTCCCCAGATTCTACATCATCTCCATCCGCTACATCCTTCCCAGATTCTACATCATCTCCATCTTCCACATCCGCTCCATCTGCTACATTCTCCCTAGCTTCTACATCATCTCCGTCATCTCCATCTGCTCGATCCGCTACATCCTCCCCAGATTCTACATCATCTCCATCTTCCACATCTGCTCGATCCGCTACATCCTCCCTAGCTTCTACATCATCTCCGTCTTCTCCATCTGCTCAATCTGCTCGATCTGCTACATCCTCCCCAGATTCTACATCTTCTCCGTCTGCTCGATCTTCCACATCTGCTCAATCTGTTACATCCTCCCTAGCTTCTACATCATCTCCGTCATCTACATCTGCTCGATCTTCCACATCTGCTCGATCTTCCACATCTGCTCGATCGGCTACATCCTCCCCAGCTTCTACATCATCTCCGTCTTCTACATCATCTCAATCTTCTCGATCGACTACACCGTCTCCAGCTTCTACATCTTCTCCGTCATCTACATCTTTTCGATCTTCTCCATCCGCTACATCCTCTCCAGATTTTACAGCTGCTCGATCGGCGCCAGCTTCTTTGCTATTCTCTTTTCCTTTTTATGTAGTTCGCTATAACATGCGATGCCCCCCTGTAGATCGTTAAAAAATACGACGCTTTATTTATTTCTATATATCGCACATAAAAATGAAGATTCTACAGGTTGTTTATCTCCAACTTTATATAATGCTTTTCATTATTTTATGTTATATTTTTAGCATTTTACACTAATTTCTTCTAATTTTTTGGATTTTTATTACAATTAATTTTCCAAATCTTGGATAAGTCTTATTAATGTACTATAACACCGTATCCGATATAATTAATATCATAAATTATTATATGAATGCATTATTACCCGAGCTCATATATTTGGATATGCAATATATTTTTTAGACTATAACTAAATTCGATTTATTATGCTATACAAAAAAAGGAGATGAATTAATGGCTTTGATGAAGAAATATAGAAAGCAAGTAGCTTTTACACTTTTAGCGACCGGAGCAATTACTATGTTACCGATCGATGTTAACGCTACCGAGAATGTAGCGAAGGATGTAGCTGGTTTAATTGCGGGTACTGCTACTAATGCGGCAGCTGCTGGATACATTGCCACTCTGCCAGCCAACGCGACAGATTTAGGTACTGCTCACCCTGACAATGAACTGTTGGTAGATCAAGCAACGTTCAATACAGATTATCAACTCGATACATTAATTACAGAGGCAATGAGATTGTCTCAAATCTTTACATCTAAAACGGATGGTTTAGAATACACCAATACTCATAAATACTTAAACTTAAATGATTCTGCAACAAAAACTGCCTTCGAAAATTTAACGAACATTTTGGCAAATCCTGCCACATTTACCAGCAAAGGCATAAAAGCACATATAGCTGATATAGCGGCTGATCTTAAGGCGGCTGTAGATGCTGTTAAACAGCTTACGCCTATTACTGCTAGTGCACATACCTACAAGGCGGCTATTGATGAACTCAAAAAAACTATCCATTATGTAGATGCGCACATCGATTTTTCAACTAACGAAGATAACGCTATAACAGCTGCCGGTAAAACTCCTGCTGATTTCGGAACTGTCACCGATGCCACCGCTGCCACCGCTGCCGTAGCGATCGAAATTTCTAAAGACGCAAAAACCGTCGAAACAACTAGACATTGGGTTACTCAAAGCGTAGTCGACGCATTACAAGAGGCTATAATTGCTGCCGAGGCTGTTGTTGACAACGCATACTCTGGAGCTTATGTCGATGGCACTGCTACACTTGGAGATATCTTCGAAGATAATGTAACGTTTTCTAATACTGAGGGATTTTACAAGTTAGCTCCTAATCTAGATGGTGAATCAAGCTCCCCGTATGCTAAAAAATCTAATGAGGAAAAATATAAAGAAGAGACATTGCAAGGTTCTGACGGAGATTACTCAACACTCGCTGAAATAGACGCCGCTCAAGCTACCCTCAATGCGGCATACGAGGCCTACCTTGCCGCATCTAATGGGACATACGATCTCGCTACTAACATAGCTGCTGCTACATTAGAAATTAAAATCGCAAAAGCTATGCTAGGAATAGATCCCAAGGCTGATTTACCAAAAAGTGCCAACAGTAGTCTCCGCTCTACCCCTCAAATTTACAAATATACAGGCGATAGCGACGCACCGGCTACCAAAGCAACGGCTAAAGGTATTACAGCATCAAGTGCCGACATTTTAGCGAGCGATCGAGAAGGTTTTGGTCCAGATGCTACATATTTTATAGCGCCAGCCGTAGTTGAAGATGCAGCTGCCGCAAAAGAAATTACCTGGACCGCACCAGGCGGCGTAAAAACTGAACCTAAATACATTACCCATGCTAAAGTCGATACACAGCTTGAGAAATTAAGCGGATACATCGAAACGTATGAAAGTTATGATGGATTCAAACCTGATGGAACAACTCCATTAGAGGGAGAAGATTATACAACCGAAGTTAAGGCCGGCTCTAAAACATCTGGTAGCTCAAATGAAATGGCTGAGATTATAAAGGATATAGCTGGTATAGCTCCAAGCATTGATAACTACACTGCCTTTGCAGATTCTGCTGACACTACTACCGAGGAGAAGCTCGCGAAAGTTACTACTCAGTTATACAACTACTTCGTTCACTTGGGATTAGCAACAACAGTGGAATTTACACCTGCTCCACCTGCTGAAGATGCTCTTGCTAGTGTCGAGGGCGCGGGTACTCCTAGTCCGATTACACTACTTAAGCTAACCGATGGATTTACCACCGCTGGCTTAAATGACAATCACGCACTGAAAGCTAAATCAGAAATTGATGCAGATAACGGCGCTGTAGCAGTTCCAAGGCAAGGACAGTTTAATCCTCTTTTAGCTTCACCTGCAACACGAGCAGACAACAACTACTACAACATCTCTGCCTATAAAGGGGTGGATCTCGATGCAAATAATTTCTGGGTAACGCAAAGTGTTCATGATGATCTTGTGACGGCCATCAATACTGCGAAAACCTATATCAAAGATTCTGGTGAAAAAGATAAAGATAATACTACTCCTCTATATGAATTAAACAGTACATCCGTATCTGCCATTGAAGGCTATATCAAGAAGCTTAAAGAAGCGCTTGATAAATACGATGAAGCGGCTAAAGCTGGATTGAAAACTGAATTTGGTACCGCGATTACATCGGCGACCACAGCACTAGCAGATGTTGAACAGTACGTCACTTTGCCAGTGCTTGAAGCTAATGCTACTACCGGTGCACTTTCTTTAACAACAGGAAGAGCAGTAAAAGATGGTGGTACAATCGCTCTATCTGATGATGGTATTTTCTCTATTACCGAATCTTCTAAAGATGCCGCTGACGACTATACTACTACAGGTACTGATGCAGAGAAGAAAAAACTCATCACGGAAGTCAATACAAGCGCTACACATTACGTTGAAGTGTCTGATTTAGATAAATTAACGTCCGAAGCGAGATATCTCAATGAGCTTGAGGAGTATGCAGGTGTAACCGTTTATGGTCTCGAGGCGTCCGCAAAGACGAAGCTCGAAAAATATATGGACGATTTCGTATCCGGAAACTTGCAAAAAGAAATCGATGACATCGCTAAAGCAGTCGCTACATTTGAAGACAGTAAGCAGCCGATCGTTCCGTTCGATAATACCGCAAGAGGAACATTGTATGAAGCGGTACATGGCGCATCTTCAGACGGAATTATAACTAAAATCAAAAAAGTTGACGGTAAGGATGAATATTATTCCACTGACACTGCCGTTACTGTCGGCGTATCAGAGGATGGTGGATATACGTATAAAACTTATAATGTAACTGGCAACGGCTGGAGCGACTTCATATCATTTGCCGATGACAGCGTCACCACTCACCCAGCGAAATGGACTACCAACGAAGCACTCAAGACTTATTACAACGCGATCCAGGCGGCCGACAAAGTATTAAAGGATACTTTCCCATCTACTTTAAAAGATACTAATGCTACTCCAGAAGATGTTGAAGATACAGGGTCATTGGGAGAATATTATTCAGAAGTAGATTGGGGCTCAAATATTCCAGACGCATCTGAAACTGACTTTGTAGCAGCTAAGGCTACACTCGAGGCGGCTACAGCAGCGTATGGAACGACTACGAAGGAGAAGGCTGCCACCACTGATGCCGAATCGGCTTTGAGCGCATTCGAAACAGCCATCGGTGTGGCATATACAGCGACAACGGCAGCGACAAATCCACCGTCATACGATGCTCTTGGATATATATCATCTACGGACACTACTAATCTAGATCCTACAGCAGGAAGTGGTCAGAAAGTAAAAGTCTACGCTATCGAAAATGCAGAGGGTGAAGTCACTAGCTATGTTCCAGTAGATATTTATATAGTAAGTAAAGGTCATTCTGATACCATCATTAATTCCAAAAAGGGTGACAATTCCAAAAGCATGCTATACGGCTATGATAAAACTGGCGCAGTCGACGCGGTTGCAGGTACTGGTGGCTCAAAAGCTATCGGAAAATTCGTAGACACCGATGCCGTAGAAGATCTCTCAGATGCGCTACTCGAAGTCGATGAAATTTTAGCCAAAAGCGATACAGACCACTACAAAGCATTCGCAAATGACCCTAGCTATTTCGATAATGCATTGAAGAAGGTTGAAGATGCGATAGCAGCATATGAAGCAAAAACTAAAGAGCATGACAGCGCGGCTTATGTAACGGCTTATACATCAGTTCAAACTCATCTTACTGGTGATAGTTCAACAACTCCTACTAGCGCCGTTAACGCAGATACATTCGCAACCAAAGATGCAGCCGACGGCCCGTTCACCATCGAATTCGCAACTGGAACTGTCGTGGGTGGAAAAATCGTTGAGAACGGCATCGCTTTAGATCCAGCCACAGTAAATTTATCTGTAGACGGAGTATATACTTGCAATGCAAATGGCACGGCAACAAGCACTGCTCTACCAGATGGACATTGGGTAACACCGACGATGTTCAACGACCTCAAAGAGGCTATGGTCAAAGCACAAGAAATAGTCGACGCTGCTGCCACTCTAGAGTCATCTTCGCGCACCGGCTATTTGGATAATCCTGGGAATCTTGATGCTACTGACTCCTACTTCGCAACCCAATATAATGAGAGCGGCTTAGCAGATGCGATTCTAGCATTTAAACCAACCGCTGTTGCGACAACTACTACAGGTGACAAAGATAAGTGGATCGAAGCGGCCCAAGTTATTCTCTACGGAGACGACAAAGCAATCGATACATCAGATGCGCCTCCTACTGCTAGCGCAAACGTTGATGCCTTCATCGGAACTAGTACAGACAAAGGTGACTACTCCCTAACTAGTACCGCTATTAAAGTAGCAATCGATACCACTGAAGATGGCGTTTCTGATGCAGAGCTCGAAGCATTCATAGACTCTAATCCTACTTATCTCGACCAAACTTATGCAACGAACTTAAAAGAAGCTCTCGCCGCTTTAGAAGAAGCTGCCGACCAAGCTACAGCCGAGCAAGTTGCCGATCTCGCGGTGCTTGTGAATACTATGGATGCCAACTCTTATGCTATGAATCCTGCTAGCTCGAAGAAAATTGCTCTCTACAACGCATATCATGCGGCCAAAGCTGTACTCAAAGATGCTAATGGTATTGATGTAGAAATTAGCGACACGGCTGGTGCAAACATCTCGACTTCTTCATATTGGGTAACGAGCGCCGTACACGCTAATATCACAAAGGCTATCGAAGAGGCAGAAACGCTTCTCGACGATACCGCAGTCAACACCTCTATCTCTACTAAGGCTACTGCATTGGCAAATCTTGCCAAAAACTTTAAGCCGCTTCCTGGAACTGCAACTGGGGCTACTATTAAAGCGTTTGATGAAGCCAAAAAAGCGCTTCTTGATGGCATCAATGTTGTAGCTGCTCTTACTAATGTGAATGCGTATAATATAGATGGTACACAAGGGACTGAGCTAGCAACTGGCAAAGCTGTAATCGTTGAAAGTAAAGTTTACGGAACCGATGTCGAAGGCGACGATACCAATAACGATCTAATTCCAGACGGTGGATCTAAATGGGTATCAACAATCGACTATACCAAAATAACTACCGCTCTCAACACAGCCGTTACCGCATTGAAAAATACTAAATCCACAACCGCCACATTGCAGGCCTCTCTCACTGCTCTCGAAAAAGCTACTACAGCTTTCGAAACTGCAGCTCAGTTTGGTACCAAGGATTCGTATAACAAAGTCGTTGCCACTCTCAGAACTTATATTTCTAACACTGAAAAAGGCACATTTGCCGATGATGGTGCTCACCTCTCAGCAGTGGAATCGATAGCCGTGAGCTCTTCGTTTGGAGCAGACGTACCAGCAACATCGCTGTGGACCACTACTGCTGGAAAAAATACCATCACTGCTGCTACCCAAAAGGCCGCAACTTTCCTCAACAGCTTTGCCAATGTTGATGCGCCTGACAAGAAAACATCGCTCGACAAGGCCATCTTAGCTCTCAAGGAAATGCAAACTGCGTATCAAAACTTCTATGGCTACGATGTTAACGGCTTAAAACTCGACACAATTACTCCGTTAGCTCAGAAGGGCACCGATGCTATCGAAACTGTAGAATTACGCACTGCAATCCAAAATGCTGTCACTGCCATAAACGGGCTGGCATACCTACCTGGCGCAACGCCTCCGACTGCAACTTACACCGACGCCGACGGTTTGGCTGGTAATAAATACGAAAACAACGACGCGGGAACAACCAAAGTTTCTGTAAAAGCGGGCGGGGTTGACGTACCTGCCAATACACAATGGGTGGCTAGCACAGATGTGAATGTATACGCCAATGCTATATCTGTCGCGCAAAAGACACTCGATACCTTCGCAACTGCAAAAGTTCAGTCTCAACTCACTATCGACAAGGCCGTTGATGCCCTCGCTCTTGCAACACAGAATTTCGAGAAGGCAACCAAACCTGCCGCGGCTCTATCTGCAGAGGCATCAAAATACAATATGGCTCTTACCAAATTAAACGACGCGATCGCGCAAGCTACTAGCACKGTCATCAACGGCAATTTGGCTGGCGGCCCACTCGCGTTACTCAACACGATAAAGCTTAGCCTCGCGGGAGACGGTAGCGACGTAGATTCGTATTCGCAATGGGTAAATACATTGCAGTATAACGCTTACGTCAACGCTATTAACAACGCGAAGAAAGTGATCAGCCTACCGACCACGCTTACCCTTCAGCTTAGCAATGCGTATAGCGCGTTCGACAAATCAACAGCCATCCTAACTTCAGCGGCGGCGAAAAACGGAATGGGTAAAAACGATGAAATGCTCACCAAAATCGAAGAATTGGAATCGCTTATCAAAGATATCGAAGCCATTCTCTACGGTTCCGACCGACGTACCCCTATTTTCGCATCAGCGACCGGGGCGGATGTTCCAGATGATTCCAATTGGCTTCCGACGGCGCAAATCACTGCACTCAACAACCAGATCAAGCTAGCTACTGCTGCTATCTTCAACACCACAACTGACAAAGACCCTATCACCGGAGCTGTTGGTACAGGCAAAACCACGCTCGCTAGTATTGGGCAAACGATCACGTCTCTCAAAAATAGCGTCACAACTGCAACCAAACTTTTAAAACCTGGTAAGCTGGACTCAGATCTCGAAACAGCCGATGCGGTAAAAGCGAAAAACGAACTTACGATGTTAATAGCGCAGGCATTCGAATATACAAAGTACGCGCAAAGCGATGTACAAGGGAACGATGTCGCGGACGGCCTAGCTTGGGTAACAGAAGAAGACGTGGATGGGTTCACAGTTGATGGCGAGAGCGAATCGATGGCACCGAAAGAATTTATCATTGACGCGCATAAGGCGGCGAGCGATGTATTGAAGGCGAATCCGCATACAGCAGAAGGATCTGCGGCCAAGTTGACTGAAGCAATCGGAAAATTAGAGTTAGCGATCGAGCAGTTTGCCAACGTTGTAGCTAACAAAACACCAGCTGGAGAGGCTGTCGCTGGTGATACACTAATCGGAGGCCTTGGAACAATGGATACTCTGAACACAGCAAAAGAAGTGTTAACTGCACGAATCGAGGCAATCAAAGCCTATGTGGAAACAGTCGTAGAAGTAAGCAGTATGACTGACGAAAGTGAAGACGGCGATATTTACGAATTGGCGATGGGCACGTTGTATTCAGACACTGATTCTATCTCTGCAATAGAAACCGCGATCGAAATTGCGACAGATGCGATAAGCGATCTCGAGGACACCGCCACAGATGCGGCTAAGTTAACAGCAGGTTCATTAGACGGAACCACCGCCGATGATCCAGCTGCGGCACCTACTAGCGCATTGGGTCATTTAAATAGCGCATTCGAATTATTCTCAGGAATAGACGATAATCATCCCAAAACTAATGAAGATACAACTAAAATTGACAAAGTAAAAGAAAAATCTAAGTACGCAGGTACTCCATTAGAGCAAGCTGTAGCGGCCATAACCGCGGTACTTGAAAGCGACGAGTTGATCGTGGTTCCAGCACTTAAAACCGGCACCACCGACGCTATGGATACTGATGGAGCAAAAGCTCATATCGAAACTAAACTTAACGAAGTAATCACCGCTGCGGGCATAGACATGAATATTACTGTTGATAGATCTGGTACAGCAACTCCTATTACGGCTCAATTTAAGGTTGAAGCTACAATCACTGGTTTCACAGCAGCAACTCCAGGTACTGCAGAAGAGCCTGATGGTGAAGTTGGTGAAAATGAAGTTTCCGTTAAGATTACATTAATGGAAGATGATGGCACTACTGCTGTTACGGGTACGGGTATTGAACCAGTAGTGATCGAAGGTGAGTTTATAGTGGCAGCCGCTCCATATAAGTGGACAGTAATCGAGAAGTCAGCAGTGCTCGAAGCCGCATCTCGCATTCACTCTTCAAGAGAATTCACGATCGATGGCAACTTACTAATCAATGCAGATGCAGATAAGGCAACTAGAAATAAAGCTAATGCTCTTCTCGCCGCTAAAGAAATCGAGAAACAAGTGAAAGCGTTAATTAATAATGGAGATGTTGAAGTATATATTGTATCCGAAGGATTTGATGCCGAAACTGGCGAATTAAAAGCCGAGAATATATTCACAACTGACACTGTCGATGCAACAGCAGCATATGAGCCACAAGTTAATAAGCCAGACCCTGAGGATCCAGAAGCCGAAGATGAGTCTGAAGACGGTGCATTCGTATTTAATATAGCATTAAGAATCCCTTATGCCAAAGCAAATCCTGGTGTGGCGACTATCTCTACTCCAGCAATCGAGGATGAATTAGTAGAAGTAGTTAAAGATGATGCCTCTGGTGCCGATGACACTACCAACAATGAGTTCTACACAGTAATCTTCGACGAAACATTTGAAGCGATCATAACTCCTGGTGAGTATCTAAAAATAGACGCAGGTAGCCCACCACCAATGAAAAATGCTACTCCGACAAGATCTATAGGATCTAGAATTATGTCATTCTTCAAGCGTTCATAAGAAGCTCAAAAATTAGCAAAAAATACCATTAAATCCGTCAGAGTAGCTACAACAGCTGGCGAAGCCGATTTGATGGCAATAGCTAGGATGGCCGACTCGATGGCAACAGCTGATGAGGTCGATGCGATGGCAATAGCTAGCGGAGCCGATTCGATTACAATAGCCGGGGTGGTCGGTGCGATGACAACAGCTGGCGAAGCCGATTTGATTGCAATAGCCGGGGTGGTCGGTGCGATGACAACAGCTGGCGAAGCCGATTTGATTGCAATAGCCGGGGTGGTCGGTGCGATGGCAACAGCTGATGAGGTCGATGCGATAGCAATAGCTGGCGAAGCCGACTCGGTGGCAATAGCTGGGGTAGCCGACTCGGTGGCAACAGCTGGTGAGGTCGATGCGATAGCAATAGCTGGCGAAGCCGATTCGATGGTAATAGCTGAGGTGGTCGGTGCGATAGCAACAGCTGGTGAGGTCGGTGCGATGACAATAGCTAGCGGAGCCGACTCGGTGGCAACAGCTGGTGAGGTCGATGCGATAGCAATAGCTGGCGAAGCCGATTTGATTACAATAGCCGGGGTGGTCGGTGCGATAGCAATAGCTGGCGAAGCCGACTCGGTGGCAACAGCTGATGAGGTCGATGCAATAGCAATAGCTAGCGGAGCCGATTTTGCCGCAGTTAAAGTAATACTTTAAGCTAATTATGTAGCAACTACAAGCGTTTCCGGTGACGAAAATCTCTCGGTTAAAGTAATACTTTAAGCTGTTATGGTGTTTTACCTCTTGATCATCGCAATAGCTGGTACATCCGATAATTTTACTGTACAAATCACAGCCGATTTTGCCGCAGTTAAAGTAATACTTTAAGCTAATTATGTAGCAACGACGAGCGTTTCCGGTGACGAAAATTTCTCGGTTAAAGTAATACTTTAAGCTGTTATGGTGTTTTACATCTTGATCATCGCCGTGGCTGGTACATCCGATAATTTTACTGTACAAATTACAGCCGATTTTGCCGCAGTTAAAGTAATACTTTAAGCTAATTATGTAGCAACCACAGGCGTTTCCGGTGTCGAAAATCTCTCGGTTAAAGTAATACTTTAAGCTGTTATGGTGTTTTACATCTTGATGATCGCAATAGCTGGTACATCCGATAATTTTACTATACGAATTACAGCCCATTTTGCCGCAGTTAAAGTAATACTTTAAGCTAATTATGTAGCAACCACAAGCGTTTCCGGTGACGAAAATTTCTCGGTTAAAGTAATACTTTAAGCTGTTATGGCACCTTACATTTTGATAATTCCAAATAATGGCAATAACTAGACAGTCGACTCGATGGCAGTAGCTCGCGAAGCCAACTCGATGGCAACAGCTGATGAGGTCGATGCGATAGCAATAGCTGTGGTAGCCGACTCGGTGGCAACAGCTGATGAGGTCGGTGCGATGACAATAGCTGGGGTAGCCGACTCGGTGGCAACAGCTGATGAGGTCGGTGCGATGACAATAGCTGGCGAAGCCGACTCGATGGCAACAGCTAACGCGACTGATTTGATGGCATAAAATAATGATAACGAATCAGTCGATACTTATACAAAAATGATTTTCAATCACAATGATGTTACAGCCGATTTTGCCGCAGTTAAAGTAATACTTTAAGCTAATTATGTAGCAACCACAAGCGTTTCCGGTGACGAAAATTTCTCGGTTAAAGTAATACTTTAAGCTGTTATGGCACCTTACATCTTGATAATTCCAAATAATGGCAATAACTAGGCAGTCGACTCGATGGCAGTAGCTCGCGAAGCCAACTCGATGACACCAGCTGATGAGGTCGATGCGATAGCAATAGCTGGCGAAGCCGACTCGGTGGCAACAGCTGGTGAGGTCGATGCGATAGCAACAGCTGGCAAAGCCGATTTGATGACAACAGCTGGGGTGGTCGGTGCGATAGCAATAGCTAGCGGAGCCGATTCAATGGTAATAGCTGAGGTGGTCGGTGCGATGGTAATAGCTGAGGTGGTCGGTGCGATAGCAATAGCTGGGGTAGCCGACTCGATGGCAACAGCTAGTGAGGTCGATGCGATAGCAATAGCTAGCGGAGCCGATTTGATGGCAACGGCTGGTGAAGCCGATTTGATGACAACAGCTGATGAGGTCGGTGCGATGGCAATAGCTAGGATGGCCGATTTTGCCGCAGTTAAAGTAATACTTTAAGCTAATTATGTAGCAACGACGGGCGTTTCCAGTGACGAAAATTTCTCGGTTAAAGTAATACTTTAAGCTATTATGGTGTTTTACATCTTGATCATCGCCGTGGCTGGTACATCCGATAATTTTACTGTACAAATCACAGCCGATTTTGTCGCAGTTAAAGTAATACTTTAAGCTAATTATGTAGCAACCACAAGCGTTTCCGGTGACGAAAATTTCTCGGTTAAAGTAATACTTTAAGCTGTTATGGTGATTTACATCTTGATAATCGCAATAGCTGGTACATCCGATAATTTTACTGTGCAAATTATAGCCGATTTTGCCGCAGTTAAAGTAATACTTGAAGCTAATTGTGTAGCAACCACAAGCGTTTCCGGTGACGAAAATTTCTCGGTTAAAGTAATACTTTAAGCTATTATGGCACCTTACATTTTGATAATTCCAAATAATGGCAATAACTAGGCAGTCGACTCGATGGCAGTAGCTCGCGAAGCCAACTCGATGGCAACAGCTGATGAGGTCGATGCGATGACAATAGCTGGGGTAGCCGACTCGATGGCAACAGCTGGTGAGGTCGATGCGATAGCAATAGCTAGCGGAGCCGATTCGATTACAATAGCCGGGGTGGTCGATGCGATAGCAATAGCTGGGGTAGCCGACTCGCTGGCAATAGCTAGGATGGCCGATTTTGCCGCAGTTAAAGTAATACTTTAAGCTAATTATGTAGCAACGACAAGCGTTTCCGGTGATGAAAATTTCTCGGTTAAAGTAATACTTTAAGCTGTTATGGTGATTTACATCTTGATCATCGCAATAGCTGGTACATCCGATAATTTTACTGTACGAATTACAGCCCATTTTGCCGCAGTTAAAGTAATACTTGAAGCTAATTATGTAGCAACCACAAGCGTTTCCGGCGACGAAAATCTCTCAGTTAAAGTAATACTTTAAGCTGTTATGGTGACTTACATCTTGATCATCGCCGTGGCTGGTACATCCGATAATTTTACTGTACAAATCACAGCCGATTTTGCCGCAGTTAAAGTAATACTTGAAGCTAATTATGTAGCAACCACAGGCGTTTCCGGTGACGAAAATTTCTCGGTTAAAGTAATACTTTAAGCTGTTATGGCGACTTACATTTTGATAATTCCAAATAATGGCAATAACTAGGCAGTCGACTCGATGGCAGTAGCTCGCGAAGCCAACTCGATGACAACAGCTGGTGAGGTCGATGCGATGACAATAGCTGGGGTAGCCGACTCGGTGGCAACAGCTGATGAGGTCGATGCAATGACAATAGCTGGTGAGGTCGATGCGATAGCAATAGCTAGGATAGCCGATTTTGCCGCAGTTAAAGTAATACTTGAAGCTAATTGTGTAGCAACGACGGGCGTTTCCGGTGACGAAAATTTCTCGGTTAAAGTAATACTTTAAGCTATTATGGCGACTTACATCTTGATCATCGCAATAGCTGGTACATCCGATAATTTTACTGTACGAATTACAGCCCATTTTGCCGCAGTTAAAGTAATACTTGAAGCTAATTATGTAGCAACGACGGGCGTTTCCGGTGACGAAAATTTCTCGGTTAAAGTAATACTTTAAGCTGTTATGGTGATTTACATCTTGATCGTCGCTGTGGCTGGTACATCCGATAATTTTACTGTACGAATTACAGCCGATTTTGCCGCAGTTAAAGTAATACTTGAAGCTAATTATGTAGCAACCACAAGCGTTTCCGGTGACGAAAATTTCTCGGTTAAAGTAATACTTTAAGCTGTTATGGCACCTTATATCTTGATAATTCCAAATAATGGCAATACACAATCATCATTCAGGTCGCGATAATAGCTAATGCGACCATTGTGATTGATGAATACTTAACGCCCTCTCTCATTTTATTTAGGGCTCTTATTATGTTTACTTTTGGATCTCGTATATCCAATTTCTAGCAGAGTGTTGTGTTTTCTCTGCACTTTATATTGCGGCCACGTGCGCCGCTTCTTTCAAAAAAGGAGATGAATAAATGTCGTTAATGAAAAAATATCGAAAACAAATGGCTTTTACTTTACTTGCTTCTGGTGCTATAGCTGTTACTCCGCTCAATGTTGCGGCTGAGACTATCGGCTCTCTTATGACAGAGGCTGATGCTGATGATTCAATTGGTTATGTAGAGCTTACTGATCCGAAAGATGTTCCTGTAATAGATGATGAATTTGGCAAGTCATTGAGGCTCACTGCTCTTCACACTTCTCTCACAGAAGGATTAGAATTCGCTACAACTCAATTTTATATTCCAGAGGATGATGAAGCATTCGTTGCTCTCGAAAATATGTTACTAACAGATAAGATAGCACAAGACAGTTCTCACGGATTGATTGAGCATCTTGAAGAAATAGCTAAAATTATTACAGATGTTAATAAAGATGTTGCTAAAATCGATTTAGAAGCTGGAACTGGAGATGCGTACAAAACAGCTATCGATGAGCTAAAGCAAGAGATTCACTACGTTGATGCCCATATGGATTATTCTGAGTTTGCACCACTAATTCTTGATGCCCCACCAGCGGGAACTGAGCAGAAGCCAGTTGACTTTGGCGAAGATACAACTATAGCCGCGACGCAGGCCGTGAAAATTGCTATTAGTAAAGATGGACTCGATGTTACAGATGGAAAATACTGGGTTACTGATGCTATCTACACAGACTTAGAAAATAAGCTAGATGCAGCCGTTGCCGCTGTAAAGAACTTCTACCCTGATACCAAAGTCAAGAATACCGCAGATGACACCGCAATTAAATTTGATTTTGGTACCGCTGTCGAGACTTCTGATAAGTTTAAAGAGTTCGCCGGAGCGGTAACTGATTCTACTTTAACGACAAATGAAACAGCAGGCACTACGGGAATGATAACCAAATTACCAGACGAAACCGCTTACGATAAAGATATGGGTACCGGAACCGCTACCAACTATACTACCATCGAAGATTTAAAAACAGCGTTGAAGAACCTATCCGATGCGTATGATACCTATCTTGATGCCGAAGACGGTGAGGCAGAACTTATCAATGCCGCTACATTCGAACTCGACAAGCAAATTGCTATAGCGATGCTCGGACTTGATCCTGCTGATAATCCTAACTTAGAGAGTGCTCTCTCTTTCGCATCGACTCCTCAAGTGTATATGTATGCCGCCGTCGCCGCCGATTCTACTACTACTGCTCCAGTTGCAAAAAGTGCGGCTACTAAAGTTGTAAAGGCGACTGGTACAGACCCTACTGAAGCTGAAATCGGTTTTGGTAATGATGATAAATACTTTATCTCTCCAGCTGTGACCAATAACTCCTTCGCCATTGGAAAAGTTCGTAATCTTGCAAATGATGCTGATCTTGCAATCGATGCCACATATATCACACCAGCTGAGGCGAACGCTAAAGCTAGTGTATTGAAAAAGTTAATCGCGGAGATGAAACTTTATGATGGTGAAGATATTACAGAAAATGGCGGAAAGACTGGTGTTGATACTGAAGCCGAATATAAAGCATACCGTGCAGAAATCAGTGCGGGAATTTCAGCGGCGGCTAAAAATGATTATGGTGCGGATACCAAGATCACTCTTGTAGCCGAGAAGATGGCAGCATTTGGTGAGGAAATCGCCGACATAGCAAAAGTTGGTGCTTCTGTTGAAAGGCAAGAGGCTATGGATACGCTTGGCAAGTATCTTGCTTACTTTAACTATGGTACTTGGGCAGATGGTAAATTCGCAGCATCAACTGATACAGCTACTACTGCATTTGTCACAAAACCGGCTCTCACCGCTGTTTCAACAGCTGCTGGCGAGGAGATTGGTAAACTCAATGTTGGCAAAGATGTTACTACTGTACTAGCTAAAACTGTTGAGACATTCTACAATATTTCAGCAAAAGATGGCCTCGATGTTGGTAAAGACCACTTCTGGGTAACTGCTGATGAGCGCAATGATCTTGCATATACCTTAAACGATGCGCACACATTCCTCTCTGGCCTAGTTGCTGATTCTACATCTACAACATCAACAGCTTTAGTTGAAGCAAAGATCGCGGAGGTAGAGGCAGCAATTGAGGCATACGACGCAGCCGCTAAAGAAGGTCTCAAGGACGACTTCGCAGAAGAGGTTAAGAAAATTACTGATGCTTTGGCTACGGTTACGCTACATGTTACTCTTCCTACATTTACGCCTGAGGATCCTACCACTAAACCTGCTCCGGTTCTTGCAACGCAAAGATCTATACCTGAGGCTAAGGAGACTGTATTATCCGATGATGGAGTATTCACTATCACTCGTGAAGTATTCACTGTAGCTCCAGAAGGATTCGCACTTGATGCTGCGGCCACTGAAGCTACTGCTGCGCATAGCTTCATTCAAAACGAGAAGCTTATGGCGGCTACGGCTACTCATTACGTAACTCCAGCGGATCTTGATGCATTGTTTGCGGCAATCGACCCAGTAGCGTTGTTGGTTAACAATACTACTATCGCTCCAGCTGGAGTTATAGTAGACGTTCACTCTACAGCAATCCAGAATGCGAGCGATCTATATAACGACTTAGTTGCTAAATACTTAAATGGCGAAATCGAAGCAATAGCCGATAAAATTGAAACAGCGGTGGGAGTTTTCGAAGATGCTAAGAAGGAAGTTGTGTCATATGCCAAAAGAGCTGAGCTAGTTACTACTATAAATGCTGACATGGAAGCTCCTCCAGGAACTGCCGCCGCAGATGGCTCAATTAGAGATCTAATCCGCGTGGATACTGATGGAACAGTTTATATAGATCCAGATTCAACAGAAGTTGCGATATCAAAAGATGGTGGCTATACATTTGTGAAATACACCCCTATTAACGGAGATACTTCTGGCAAGTGGGAGCCTGTTACTACAGCTCCGACTAATTGGGTTGATGAAGCAACGCTTTCGGCATATAATGCAGCAATTGTGGCCGCTGAGAACGTTGTTAAAGAAAGTAAGATTGCAGCTAAAGATATTATTGGCACAGGCGCTACAGCTCAAGTCGGTGCTGATGTAACCGACGCTCTTGATAGTACAAAAGCATATGCGGAATTAAGTCTTAACGAAGATGTTCTAGCGAAGATGGTATCAGCGGCGGCGACCGGTGAAGATTACTTTGAAATGGCGAACGAGACCCTCGCTACAGCTAAGGCGGCTTTCGAGAAGGCGTATGAAAAACCAGAAGATATTACGAGTGTAAAAGGTGACCTTGACACGTTCATCACCGCTGTTGGATCTCTATACACTCTTGCGACTGGAGCTCCTACGAAAGATAACCGTGAAGAATCTGGATGGATCGAAGGAGCTGCAGATAGCGTTTATAAAATTGAAAACGCTGATAAGACAATCACCTACTTCCCTGCAGGTGTGTATGTAAGTAATGACAAGTTTGGCCTTATCAACTCTGTATCGGGCGAGCCATATGAAGATACTCCGGCTCATTACGTAAATTCACGAGTTGTAAACGACTATATGTTAGCTATTAAAGCAGCCGAAGATGCTAAGAACAAGAGTCTCGTTGACCTAGATAAGCTAATTGAACTAAATGCTAACTACTTAAACGATATTCAAACTAAACTTACTACTGCGAAAGAGGCCTATGATGCTGGTAAGAAAGCACATGCTGACGTTAAAGCTGCCTTCACAACGAATTATGGATTGGCTCAGACCGCACTTGGAACCACGGCACTCAGTACTGAATACTTCAAATTCAAAGATGCCGCTGGTGAAGTTTTCGCAACTGCAGATGCGATTACTGTAACCTTTAATTCTGATAATGCAGTAGATTTAACGACAGAAATTATATTGGGAGGTAAAGTTAAACTATCACTTGATGGCATTTATGAATGTGACGAATATGGTGTGGCGACTGAAGATAAAGTATATGAAGATGGTATGTATTGGGTAACTCCAACAATGTTCAAAAACCTAAAAGACGCTATCATAGATGCGCAGGAATTAATAAACGATGCCGCAAGCTTCGACGAAGGTATTGTTGATGCATATATTCACACAATAACAGCGCTCAATACAATCAAAGCCGGCCTCGAGGCTGATATAGCTACTGAAGAAGGTAAGGCTCTTAAAGCGGCTGGTGCAGCAGCAATAGGGGATCTCGAGCTTTCAGCAGAAGATGAAGAAACCCTCACAATTGCATTCGCTGATACTACGAAAACAGATGCAGCTAAAACACTTGTAGGAACATTAACGACTAAATACTTTGAAAGCCAAGTAGATTTCACTGAAGTGGTGGCGGCATTTGTTCCTACTAAAACTGAGGATGTTGGTACAGAAAAAGCTGCGGAGTGGATTGATGCGGCAAAAGTAATTATTTATGGAGCTGACAAAGTAGCTGGCGGTGCTGACCCTGTCGACAATAGAGATGCGTTAGTCAGCGAGCTACCAGGTGGATTCGATGTTCTCACGCTAGCCGCTCTTGCAGCAGCTGACACGGATGAGGATAAGGATGACAATGACAAAATTATTTATGGTCTATCTGATGCCGAGATCACAACCGCATTTGGTGAGGCGGTATACTTTGAAAAAGCATATATCGATGCATTGAAAGCGGCGATAAAAGTAGTAGAAGATGCTGGCGACGAAGTAGAAGCCGAAGAAGTAGAGGCGCTTGCATTGTTAGTAAATCAAGCACCGAAAGAAGTTAAAGACGTAGAAATCGAGAAGAACGCGAAAATCGATCTATACAATAGTTACGTGAGTACCGAGGCTCTATTAATGAAAGACGGCAAAGAAGTTGTAGCCAGCGACAACAAAGGTGCTTCAACAGCTAAAGACACATATTGGGTAACATCCGCACAATTAAATGGTTTGAAGGCAGCATTGACGAACACCGAAAAATTATTAAACAATACAACCACCGCCGCAAAAGCATCTGCCACATTTAATAAAACTCTTGTTACGCAACTTACAACTAACGCGCGTCTTGGAGCGGCGTTCAAGCCAGCACCAGGCACCGCAGAGAAAGAGGCTATGGATAAACTTAATGCGGCCAAGGCTGAATTATTAGCACGCATAAATTACGCGACAGTTTTGACAGGCCAACAAGCATATTTGGAAGACGGGACTCAAGATGTAAACGCCGTAATTATAGATGAAGGCAGAATCGTTGTCAGTACAGCGTTCGGAACCGATGTATCTGGAGAAGATAAAGACGGCAATTTAATTCCAGATTCTGGAGATCGCTGGACATCGCAAGCGGCGCTCAATGCAGCGAAGACAGCTATCAAGGCCGCTGTTAATGCATATAAGCATACATTAGCAACTGAAACATCGTTAGACAAAGCGCAACTGATACTTAACAATAGCATCGCCAACTTCGAGAGAACCGCTCAATACGGAGCGAAAGAATTGTACGCATCAGTGGCGGCGACAATGCAAACGTATGTGAACAACATCAGAAAAGGAAACGAAACTTATGCCGATGGAGCGATCATCGCAGCAGATAAATTAGCACAAAGTTTACTCAACGGAGCCGACGTCGCGGTAAACCAATATTGGTCAACCAAACTTGAAGTGACCAAGATTCTTAACGCAGCAACAGTGGCGGAAAACGTTCTTTTGAAATTTGCCAACCCTGATAAACCAACATCGAAAACTAGCCTTCCGGCACTTGTCGTATCGCTCAATAATATTAAGAGATCGTACGAATTCTTCTACGGAAGAGATTTAGAAGGCAAAGCGATCGACGGGATTGTTCCGAAAGTACAGCAAGGAACGAACTTAGTGGAGACATCAGAAATCCGCAGCCTTATCGAACTTTCTGTAGCGAAAGTCAACGACCTTGTATACCTCAAAGGAGCGCCAAGACCGCATTTTAAATACACATTATCAGACGGAACTGCGGGCAACTCGTATGGCTACGACCAATTGATTCCAGATGAAGATTATAACTTCGAGAAAATGGAAGACGGCGACGATGGCAACGGAAATGGAATCGATGAAGAAGAAGCAGACAACGGACCAGACATCCGCGTATCAAGTAAAGCCAATGGAATCGATGTACCAACCGATACTCAATGGATATCAAGCGTCGCAGTAAATCAATTTGTAGCAGCAATCAATGGAGCGCAAGCGTCATTAGACCGATTCGATATGGCCGCAGATAAAGTAAAAAATCAAGCCATCCTAACAAACGCGATTACAGTATTAGAGAGAGCCAACGGAGTGTTCGACGCGGCAGTAAAAACATCAGATTCTTCTACCAGCGAAGCATCAGAAGCGTATCAAGAGTCATATACAAAGCTAGCAAGTTCGATAATACAAGGTTTCAGTGTACTTGGATTTGATAAAAACGGTGTATTCGAGGAAGGCATTAGCCTGGAGAGTGGAGAATTAGCGATCGATGTCGCAGTAAGAGGAACGTTATCAGGAGACGGTGGCGACGTCGACAGTTCATATAACTGGGTACCGATGGCAAATTACAACGGATTTAAAAACGCGGTGATCGCAGCGCAAACAGCACTCAATGCTCCAGCGGCAAATACCAAGAGCCTGACTGCCGCATATACCGGATTGAACAACGCGGCAACAACGTTGGCGAAAGTAGCAGGCGCTAGAGGCGAAGGAAGATTTGATGAAAGAGATGGATTAGTATCAGACTTGCAAGACCTTGTCGACGAGGCGAATGCAATTTTACTTGGAGACGACGGGGAAACACCAATTTTCACAAGTGCAACTGGCAAAGATGTACCGGTAGGTGAGAACTGGCTTACTGGACCAACAATATCCGCGTTGAATGCGCAAGTCACACTTGCAACAAACTCGATCACAAATGCCGGGACCGATCCGCACCCTGTAACTGGCTTAAAAGGCAACGGAAGAACTACAATAAATCAGTTAAACACTAACATTAAAACAATAACAACGGTATTAGAAAGATCGGAACCAAAAGAAGGAACATTGGAAGGCGATATGACCGATGCGGCAAAAGCGAGATTGGTTCTCAAAGCTCAAATCGACCAAGCGAATGCATACGTAAAAACTCGCATAAGTAATTATCAAGGAACTGAGTTAGCGGACGGAGTCACCTGGGTAACAGGCGCGAACGTGGACGGATTTAAATATAGCGATACGGAGAACGCAGACTCGATACGACCTACAATATTCATATCAATGGCAGTAAAAAGAGCGATGCCAGCATACAATAAGTTGTACACAGCGGTGGGCGCGCAAGAAGGCTATGAGCAAGCGAGCACCGATTTACAAAGTGCCATCGACCAATTCGAAAATATTTTGGCAAATAAAACGCCAGGCGGAGCGGACGTTGGAGCAGACAAACCACGACTATCTGGAACAGGATCACTCAATTCAATCAACGTTGAAAAAGTGGCAATCAACGCCAAAATGGCAGAATATTCCACAACAGTCAAATTAACCAGAGTCGCATCCGACGACACAGCAATAGCGAAGTTACCAGAAGGGGTGTATTACGCATCAGCAACAGAGATTGGAACAATGAACACCGCTATCGCAACAGCGAGAAAGGCACTAGGTACATTCGAAAAAACAGCCGATGCTGCCACGTTTTTAAGAGACGTAGTGTCTGCTGATCTCACTGAAGCACACAACACATTCTTAAGTGCACGTAAAATGAAAGGTATATACGAAGAGACTACAATGGCAACGGCCGAAACAGCGATAAAAACATTATTCGATGGCGACGATGAGAACCAAATCATCCTTCCAGCTAGTTCAACTGTCGACAGTGCCAAAGCGTATATCAAAAATCTCGTTGAATCTGTTATAGCAAATGAAACTATCACGGTAGATGTTAATGATGTAGCTATTGGAACTGCTTCAACACCTGGAACTGCAGAAAAACCAGAAGGTACAGCAGGCAGTGGTACAGCAAAAATCAAGTTAACTAACACTCAAGCGGCAGCAGATGCAACTGACAAAGATATAACTGTTGATGCAACCTTCAAAGTAGCGGCGACACCATATAAGTGGGACGCTATAAGCAAAACGAATGTACTAATGGCGGCATCGAAAGTTCATTCCGAGACAGAATTCGTAGTAGACGGTGCGATAGCGAAAGCGGCCAGTGATGCTGAAGATCCTGCAGCAGACGAGACTACAAAACTCGCAGCTGAAGCAAAAGCGGTCGCAGCTGATTTGAAGATGCAAATCGAAAACTTGATCAACGACTCGGCGATAGAAGTGTTTGTTGTCGCAGCCGACTCTGATGAAAACAACGCATTAACTGGCGACAAAAATCTGACTACAATAACAGCGGCGACTGATGACTATGAGCATCAAACACCAGATACCGAAAACAAAAAAGGAGAAGATGGCCAGTTAGAATTTAACGTAGCATTGAGATTAAGCTTTGACGAAGTTCCTGGAATCCTAATGATCGCCGAACCAGCTATCGTAAGCGAATTGGTTGAAGTTACCAACGATGATGCTACTGGAGCTGCCGCAAGCGAGGAACATTACACCGTTATATTTAAAGATGCGTTGACAGCTAAAGTAACGGCGGCACCATACACCGTGAGTTCACCAGCCGACAAGGCAGCAGTTGATATGGCTAATACAATCTACACAGAGAACGTAGAAAAAACAGCTCATAGTATTGAGAATACTCTTGAGAATCCAGCGACTACAGAAGCGTTAGCGAAGGCGCAAATTTCTAAGCAAATCACCAACTTACTAACCAAAGGATTTGGAAGCAACAGTACAGATGCTGCTCATAATTATGATGTTATCGAGGACGTAACTTTCGAAATTATCACTAAAACATTTACGGCACCGACCCGAGAGGCAGACGGATCATTCACCTTTGCAGTTAAGTTTACTCAAGGCATTGATTCTACATCTAGTGCGGACCAAGCTGCATTGACTATAACGCAAAATCCAGAAGATGCATTAGGCGACTTCGTGGCCGCGCTAGAATCATTCCCTACATTTGCAGCCACTTACGTGTACAATGCAAGCGGTTCACTTGAAAAGGTTGATCCAAAAGATGATGGAAGCTTCGAATACGAGGAAGGTGTAGGACCATATGTCTTAGCCGACAAAAATGCAACAGATAAGCTAAGAGCTAGCAGCGACATAATGCTGTACCTCGGCGCAGCAGTGAAAAATGCTGTAGGCAGTGGGGCTACAGTTACACTCGATGATAAATACACAGCCTTCAAGAGAGCCCTTTCAGCAACACCAGCCAAAGCTGGAATAAACGGAATATTCAAATTTGTAGCCGTTGTAACAGAAGGGGATAGAACCGAAAGAACATTCCAAATCACTATACCGATCGTCGCGTTACCATACGAAAAACCAGAAGAAGTCAAAGCGGTAGAAGCGAACCTAATCTCGCTAGGACTTGACCTTGACGCGATCGATAAGTTCGAAGAAGAAGAGATACCGGCATTCAACGAACCAGCAATCGAAGAGAATGATGAAGACGAATTTGTAAGCGAATACACCGAGGAATTTGTAGAAGAAGAGTTAACATTCGACGAGCCAGCATACGAAGAAGAAGCGTACGAAGAGCCTACATTCGACGAAGAATACGAGGAATATTTTGAGGAGTTGTTCGAAGAAGAAGAAGAGTATTTCGAGGAGCAATTTGAGGAGCAATTCGAAGAGGAGCTGTTTATGGAAGAATCATTTGACTTCTCAACAAGTAAGAATAAGTCATTTATAGAACGAGTGAAAAACCTATTTAAGCGTTCATAATCCGATGCATAATTTGACTTCTCAGCAAGCTCAGTAAATCAGAATTTATAGAACGAGTGAAAAGCCTTATTTAAGCGTTCATAAGCCAATGCATAATTTGACTTCTCAGCAAGCTCAGTAAATCAGAATTTATAGAACGAGTGAAAAACCTATTTAAGCGTTCATAAGTCGACGTATAGCACGAGGCTGAGCTTGTAGTAGCAACAATAGAAAACCTTCCCTGGAATTTTTTGGGGGAAGGTTTTTTGTATGTAATCGTAATTTTACGTATAGCAGAATTTTTAGCTGCCGCTGAAACGGTCGCTAGAGATGTTATATTTTCGTATATAAAAAAACCTCCTAGTATATTCCAACACAGAAGGTTTCGGCTTTAATTTTTCAAAAAGATGCGCTATTTTGGAGTTGTTGTAATTCTGTTTTTGACAACCCTGTTACTTTCATGGCCATATCGATCCCTTCATGTAGTAGAATGAGTTTTAAGTTTTGCTTCTTCCATACCTTCTTTCATCCCTTTTCTATAGCCAAAGATAATTATATCTGCTAGCAAAACTTCAAATCTCAGGGTCTCACGGATAGTTTCGGTTGATATGAAAACTCTATCGGTTCACTTTTATCAAAGATCACCTATTATCGCTTCCCGAGCTGATGTCGCCCCCCGAGCTGATGTCGCATCCCGAGCCGATGCCGCCTCCTAAGCTGATGTCGCCTCCTAAGCTGATGCCGCCTCCTGAGTTGATGTCGCATCCCGAGCCGATGTCGCATCCTGAGCCGATGCCGCATCCTGATCCGATGCCGCCTCCCGAGCTGATGCCGCTTCCCGAGCTGATGCCGCTTCCCAAGCTGATGCCGCTTCCCGAGCTATTATCGCCTCCTAAGCCGCTGCCGCCTCCTAAGCCGCTGCCGCTTCCCAAGCTGATGTCGCCTCCCGAGCTATTATCTCATCCTGAGTTGATGCCGCTTCCCGAGCTGTTGCCGCCTCCCGAGCCGATGTCGCATCCCGAGCTATTGTCGCCTCCCAAGCTGATGCCGCTTCCCGAGCGATTATCTCATCCTAAGCCGATGCCGCTTCCTAAGCTGATGCTGCCTCCCGAGCTGATGCCGCTTCCCAAGCTGATGCCGCTTCCCGAGCTATTATCGCCTCCTAAGCCGCTGCCGCCTCCTAAGCCGATGTCACCCCCTGAGCTGATGTCGCTTCCTGAGTTGATGTTGTATCCCGAGCTATTATCTCATCCTAAGTTGATGCCGCCTCCTAAGCTGATGTCGCCCCCTGAGCTATTGTAGCCTCCCGAGCCGCTGCCGCCCCCTGAGCTATTGTAGCCTCCTGAGCTGATGCCGCCTCTTAAGCTGATGCCGCCTCTTAAGCTGATGCCGCTTCCCGAGCTATTGTCGCATCCTAAGTTGATGCCGCCTCCTAAGCTGATGTCGCATCCCGAGCTATTGTCGCATCCTAAGTTGATGCCGCTTCCTAAGCTGATGTCGCCTCCCGAGCTGATGCCGCTTCCCGAGCCGATGTCGCATCCTGATCCGATGCCGCCTCCCGAGCTGATGTCGCTTCCCGAGCTGATGCCGCTTCCCGAGCGATTATCTCATCCTAAGCCGATGCCGCCCCCCGAGCTGATGTCGCCCCCTGAGCTATTGTAGCCTCCCGAGCCGCTGTCGCCCCCTGAGCTATTGTAGCCTCCTGAGCTGATGCCACCTCCTAAGCTGATGCCACTTCCCGAGCTGATGCCGCCTCCTGAGTTATTATCGCATCCCGAGCTATTGTCGCATCCTAAGTTGATGCCGCTTCCTAAGCTGATGCTGCCTCCCGAGCTGATGCCGCTTCCCGAGCCGATGTCGCATCCTGATCCGATACCGCTTCCCAAGCTGATGTCGCCCCCCGAGCTATTGTAGCCTCCCGAGCCGCTGTCGCCCCCTGAGCTATTGTAGCCTCCTGAGCTGATGCCGCCTCCCGAGCTCTTATCGCCTCCTAAGCTGATGCCGCCTCCTAAGCTGATGTCGCATCCTAAGCTGATGCCGCTTCCCGAGCTGATGCCGCCTCCTGAGTTATTATCGCATCCCGAGCTATTATCGCCTCCTAAGCCGCTGCCGCCTCCTAAGCCGATGTCACCCCCTGAGCTGATGTCGCTTCCTGAGTTGATGTTGTATCCCGAGCTATTATCTCATCCTAAGTTGATGCCGCCTCCTAAGCTGATGTCGCCCCCTGAGCTATTGTAGCCTCCCGAGCCGCTGCCGCCTCTTAAGCTGATGCCGCTTCCCGAGCTATTATCTCATCCTAAGTTGATGCCGCTTCCTGAGTTGATGTCGCATCCCGAGCTATTATCGCTTCCCGAGCTATTATCGCTTCCCGAGCTATTGTTGTATCCCGAGCCGCTGTCGCCCCCTGAGCTATTGTAGCCTCCTGAGCTGATGCCGCCTCCTAAGCCGATGCCGCATCCTAAGCCGATGTCGCATCCTAAGCCGATGTCGCATCCCGAGCCGATGTCGCATCCTGAGCCGATGCCGCATCCCGAGGCTATTATCTCATCCTAAGTTGATGTCGCCTCCCGAGCTATTATCTTATCCTAAGTTGATGCCGCTTCCTAAGTTGATGCCGCTTCCTAAGCTGATGCCGCCTCCTGAGTTGATGTCGCCTCCCGAGCCGATGCCGCTTCCCGAGCTATTATCTCATCCTAAGTTGATGCCGCTTCCCAAGCTGATGCCGCTTCCCGAGCTATTATCTCATCCTAAGCCGATGCCGCCTCCTGAGTTATTATCGCATCCCGAGCTATTGTCGCATCCTAAGTTGATGCCGCTTCCTAAGCTGATGCTGCCTCCCGAGCTGATGCCGCTTCCCGAGCCGCTGCCGCTTCCCGAGCGATTATCTCATCCTAAGCCGATGCCGCCTCCTAAGCTGATGTCGCATCCCGAGCTATTATCTCATCCTGAGTTGATGTCGCTTCCCGAGCTATTATCTCATCCTGAGTTGATGCCGCTTCCCGAGCGATTATCTCATCCTAAGCCGATGCCGCCTCCTAAGCTGATGTCGCCCCCTGAGCTATTGTAGCCTCCCGAGCCGATGCCGCCTCCTAAGCTGATGTCGCCCCCTGAGCTATTGTAGCCTCCCGAGCCGATGCCGCCTCCTAAGCTGATGTCGCCCCCTGAGTTATTATCGCATCCCGAGCTCTTATCGCCTCCTAAGCTGATGCCGCTTCCCAAGCTGATGTCGCATCCCGAGCTGATGTCGCATCCCGAGCTGATGCCGCTTCCCGAGCTGATGTCGCCCCCTGAGCTATTGTAGCCTCCTGAGCTGATGCCGCCTCTTAAGCTGATGCCGCTTCCCGAGCTATTATCGCCTCCTAAGCCGCTGCCGCCTCCTAAGCTGATGTCGCATCCCGAGCTCTTATCGCCTCCTAAGCTGATGTCGCTTCCTGAGTTGATGTTGTATCCCGAGCTATTATCTCATCCTAATCTAAATCCCAAACCAAATTTTTCGAGTTATTTGTATGAGCATGTTTAATACGCTGTACAAATTCTGAACCTCTCGCTGCCTCTCCGAAATTTGAGTTTTGCTATTTTTAGTACCTCCTCTTTAGTTATTCTCTATTGAGAATAGGCTATTTGGCACCAATATTAAAAAACGCTCATATGTCTCGAAGTTACTGCTAATACAGCTACTATCGCCAAGGTAGCATACAAAAAGCCTTCCCCCAAAAAATTCCAGGGAAGGCTTTCTATCATTGCTACTACAAGCTCAGCCTCGTGCTATATGTCGGCTTATGAACGCTTAAATAGGTTTTTCACTCTTGCTATAAATGACTTATTCTTACTTGCTGAGAAGTCAAATGATTCTTCCATAAACAGTTCCTCTTCGAATTGCTCCTCAAATTGCTCCTCGAAATACTCTTCTTCTTCGAACAACTCCTCAAAATATTCCTCTTCGAAGTATTCTTCATCGAATGTAGGTTCTTCGTATGCTTCTTCTTCGTATGCTGGCTCGTCGAATGTTAACTCTTCTTCTACAAATTCCTCGGTGTATTCGCTTACAAATTCGTCTTCATAATTCTCCTCGATTACTGGTTCGTTGAATGCCGGTATCTCTTCTTCTTCAAACTGGCCGATCGCTTCAAGGTCGACTCCTAGCGAGATTAGGTTCGCTTCTACCGCTTTGACTTCTTCTGGTTTTTCGTATGGTAACGCGACGATCGGTATAGTGATTTGGAATGTTCTTTCGGTTCTATCCCCGTCTGTGACAACGGCTACAAATTTGAATATTCCGTCTATTCCAGCTTTGGCTGGTGTTGCTGAAAGGGCTTTCTTGAAGGCTGTGTATTTATCATCGATTGTAACTTTAGCTTCTCCACCTATCGCTTCGCCCACTGCTGCGTTGAGGTACATCATCATTTCGCTGCTAGCTCTTAGCTTATCTGTTGCCTTTTTGTCGGCTAAGACATATGGTCCTACACCTTCCTCGTATTCGAAGCTTCCATCATCTTTTGGATCAACCTTTTCAAGTAAACCGCTTGCATTGTACACGTAAGTGGCTGCAAATGTAGGGAATGATTCTAGCGCGGCCACGAAGTCGCCTAATACATCTTCTGGATTTTGCTCTATAGCCAATGCAGTTTGGTCCGCACTAGATGTAGAATCAATGCCTTGGGTGAACTTAACTGCAAAGGCGAATGATCCGGCTGCCTCTCGGGTCGGTGCCTTAAATTCTGTAGTGATAATTTCGAAAGTTACGTCCTCGATAACATCATAATTATGAGCTTCATCTGTACTGTTGTCTCCCAATCCTTCGGTTAGTAAGTTGGTGATTTGCTTAGAAATTTGCGCCTTCGCTAACGCTTCTGTAGTCGCTGGATTCTCAAGAGTATTCTCAATACTATGAGCTGTTGTTTTTACGTTCGCTGTGTAGATTGTATTAGCCATATCAACTGCTGCCTTGTCGGCTGGTGAACTCACGGTGTATGGTGCTGCCGTTACTTTAGCTGTCAACGCCTCTTTAAATATAACGGTGTAATACTCATCGCTTGCGCCAGTTCCAGCAGCATCATCGTTGGTAACTTCAACCAATTCGCTTACGATAGCTGGTTCGGCGATCATTAGGATTCCAGGAACCTCGTCAAAGCTTAATCTCAATGCTACGTTAAATTCTAACTTGCCATCTTCTCCTTTTTTGTTTTCGGTATCTGGTGTTTGATTATCGTAGTCATCAGTCGCCGCTGTTATTTTAGTCAGATTTTGGGCGTCAGTTAATGCGTTGTCTTCAGCAGAGTCGGCTGCGACAACAAACACTTCTATCGCCGAGTCGTTGATCAAGTTTTCGATTTGTATCTTCAAATCAGCTGCGACTGCTTTTGCTTCAGCTGCGAGTTTTGTATCGTCGTCTGCGTCAACTGCTTCTGCATCGCGGGCCGCTTTCGCTATCGCACCGTCTACTACAAATTCTGTCTTGGAATGAACTTTCGATGCCGCCATTAGTACATTCGTTTTGCTTATAGCGTCCCACTTATATGGTGTCGCCGCTACTTTGAAGGTTGCATCAACAGTTACCTCTTTGTCAGCTGCATCTGCATCTTCTGCCGCTTGGGTATTAGTTAACTTGATTTTTGCTGTACCACTGCCTGCTTCACCTTCTGGTTCCTCTGCGGTTCCAGCTGTTGGCTCTGTAATCTTTGCATCAATAACATCTACCGTGATAGTTTCATTTGCTATAACAGATTCAACGAGATTTTTGATATACGCTGTGGCACTTGCGACAGTTGAACCAGCTGGAAGGATGATTTGGTTCTCATCTTCGCCATCGAATAATGTTTTTACCGCTGTTTCGGCCGTTGCCATTGTAGTCTCTTCGTATATACCTTTCATTTTACGTACATTTAAGAATTCATCGTGTGCTTCAGTGAGATCAGCAGACACTACGTCTCTTAAAAACTCGACAGCATCGACTGTTTTTTCGAATGTACCTAGTGCCGTTCTCGCTGTTGCGATAGCGGTGTTCATTGTTCCAATCTCTGTTGCTGATGCGTAATACACCCCTTCTGGTAACTTCGCTATTGCTGTTTCCTCGGATGCGACTCTGGTTAATTTGACTGTTGTGGAATATTCTGCCATTTTGGCGTTGATTGCCACTTTTTCGGCGTTGATTGAATTGAGTGATCCTATTCCAGATAGTTGTGGTTCGTCTGCTCCAACTTCCGCTCCGCTTGGTGTTTTATTTGCCAAAATATTTTCGAATTGGTCGATGGCACTTTGTAAATCGGCGCTCGCTTGCTCATAGCCTTCTTTCGCTCCTACCGCTGTATACGGTTTATTGTATGCTGGCATCGCTCTTTTTGCTGCCATTGATATGAATATTGTAGGTCGTATCGAGTCTGCGTTCTCCGTATCGCTATATTTAAATCCGTCCACGTTCGCACCTGTTACCCAGATGACTCCGTCTGCTAACTCAGTTCCTTGATAATTACTTATGCGAGTTTTTACGTATTCATTCGCTTGGTCGATTTGAGCTTTGAGAATTAATCTCGCTTTTGCCGCATCGGTCATCTCGCCTTCCAATGTTCCTTCTTTTGGTTCCGTTTTGTCTAATACCGTTGTTATTGTTTTAATGTTAGTTTTTAACTGATTTATTGTAGTTCTTCCGTTGCCTTTTAAGCCAGTTACAGGGTGCGGATTGGTCCCGGCATTTATAATCGAGTTTGTTGCAAGTGTGACTTGTGCATTCAACGAGGATATTGTTGGTCCAGTAAGCCATTTCTCGCCTACCGGTACGTCTTTGCCAGTTGCACTTGTGAAAATTGGTGTTTCCCCGTCGTCTCCAAATAAAATTGCATTCGCCTCGTCGACAAGTCCTTGCAATTCTGATACTAATCCATCTCTTTCATCAAATCTTCCTTCGCCTTTAGCGCTTGCTACTTTCGCCAACGTCGTTGCCGCGTTGTTCAATATAGTATATGCGGAGGTCAGGCTCTTGGTATTTGCCGCTGGAGCATTGAGTGCTGTTTGCGCTACGATCACTGCGTTTTTAAATCCGTTGTAATTTACCATCGGTACCCAGTTATATGAACTGTCGACGTCACCACCGTCTCCTGATAACGTTCCTCTTACTGCGACCTCGATAGCTAATTCTCCACTCGCCATGCTAATGTCTTCCTCGAGTACACCGTTTTCATTGAATCCAAGTACACTGAAACCTTGTATTATCGAATTTGCTAGTGTTTTGTATGAATCTTGATACGCTTCTGATGCCTCGCTGATAGAAGAATCTGATGTTTTTACTGCCGCGTCGAACGCTCCGTTGGCTTTCTCTAACGCTGCAATCGCGTTTGTTAGGATGATTTGATTTTTTACTTTATCTGCGGCCATGTCGAATCGGTCTAATGACGTTTGCGCTCCATTGATTGCTGCTACAAATTGATTTACTGCGACACTTGGTATCCATTGAGTATCGGTTGGTACATCGATTCCATTGGCTTTACTTGATACGCGGATATCTATTCCGTTTTCTGCTTCTTCTTCGTCGATTCCATTTCCGTTGCCATCGTCGCCGTCTTCCATTTTCTCGAAGTTATAATCTTCATCTGGAATCAATTGGTCGTAGCCATACGAGTTGCCCGCAGTTCCGTCTGATAATGTGTATTTAAAATGCGGTCTTGGTGCTCCTTTGAGGTATACAAGGTCGTTGACTTTGGCTACGGAAAGTTCGATAAGGCTGCGGATTTCTGATGTCTCCACTAAGTTCGTTCCTTGCTGTACTTTCGGAACAATCTCGTCGATCACTTTGCCTTCTAAATCTCTTCCGTAGAACAATTCGTATGCTCTCTTAATATTATTGAGCGATACGACAAGCGCCGGAAGGCTAGTTTTCGATGTTGGTTTATCAGGGTTGGCAAATTTCAAAAGAACGTTTTCCGCCACTGTTGCTGCGTTAAGAATCTTGGTTACTTCAAGTTTGGTTGACCAATATTGGTTTACCGCGACGTCGGCTCCGTTGAGTAAACTTTGTGCTAATTGATCTGCTGCGATGATCGCCCCATCGGCATAAGTTTCGTTTCCTTTTCTGATGTTGTTCACATACGTTTGCATTGTCGCCGCCACTGATGCGTATAATTCTTTCGCTCCGTATTGAGCGGTTCTCTCGAAGTTGGCGATGCTATTATTAAGTATCAGTTGCGCTTTGTCTAACGATGTTTCAGTTGCTAATGTATGCTTATATGCATTAACAGCGGCCTTGACAGCTGTCGTCGCTGCATTGAGCGCCGCTTGCGATGTCCAGCGATCTCCAGAATCTGGAATTAAATTGCCGTCTTTATCTTCTCCAGATACATCGGTTCCGAATGCTGTACTGACAACGATTCTGCCTTCATCTATAATTACGGCATTTTCATCTTGAGTCCCGTCTTCCAAATATGCTTTTTGGCCTATCAAAACTGTCGCGTAATTTATTCGTGCTAATAATTCGGCCTTGGCTGCATTAAGTTTAGTCAGCTCATCTGGATTTGCGGTGCCTGGTGATGGCTTGAACGCCGCTCCAAGACGCGCGTTAGTTGTAAGTTGTGCAACAAGATTTTTATTAAATATGGCAGATGCTTTTGCGGTGGTGGTTGTATTGTTTAATAATTTTTCGGTGTTCGTCAACGCTGCCTTCAAACCATTTAATTGTGCGGATGTTACCCAATATGTGTCTTTAGATGTTGAAGCACCTTTGTTGTCGCTGGCTACAACTTCTTTGCCGTCTTTCATTAATAGAGCTTCGGTGCTCACGTAGCTATTGTATAGATCGATTTTCGCGTTATTCTCGATTTCTACATCTTTAACTTCTTTCGGTGCTTGATTTACTAACAATGCAAGTGCTTCTACTTCTTCGGCTTCTACGTCTTCGCCCGCATCTTCTACTACTTTTATCGCCGCTTTCAACGCATCGATGTATGTTTTCTCAAAGTATACCGCCTCACCAAATGCGGTTGTGATCTCGGCATCAGATAGGCCATAAATAATTTTGCCATCGCCATCCTTTTCCTCCGTGTCAGCTGCTGTAAGAGCGGCTAGCGTAAGAACATCGAATCCACCTGGTAGCTCGCTGACTAACGCATCTCTATTGTCGACAGGTTCATCAGGATTGGTAGTATCTACAGCACCGCCAGCTACTTCGTCAGCTCCATAGATAATTACTTTCGCTTTCTTAACCCAGTCACCAGCTGCAGCTTCATCAACAGCCTCTATTGTAGTTGGTACGAACTCCGTCACAACTTTAGTGAAATCTATTTGACTTGTAAAGTAGTCAGATTTTAATTTTCCTACAATATTGGTAGCTTCCGTTTTTTGATCTTCAGTTGCATCATCGCCGAATGCAATTATGAGGTTTTCTTCATCTTCTGCTGAAAGCTCAAGATCCCCTACTGCTGCTGCACCAGCCGCTTTAAGAGCCTTATCTGCATCAGTATCTCCTGTTACAGCGAGGCCGGCTTCGATTGTATTGAGGGTATTTATGGTATTAGCATATTCGTATACTATATCTTCGTTAAGACTAGTTGCCAAATTGACTAATTCCTGTGCTTCGATGATAGCGTCTTTGAGATTTTTGAACATCGTTGGAGTTACCCAGTGTGTTGTAGTACCTGTTTCAAGTTTTTCCTCAGATGCTACGCCATTCTCATCGCATTCATAAATACCATCAAGTGAGAATACTAATGTATCTCCCAATATAATTTCTGTCGTTAAATCTATTACGCCATCAGCAATTGTTAGTCCTTCGAATACATCTCCTTTTACGAACTCTTCACCAGCGGCGTCTTTGAATGTGAAGTCACCGCTTAATTCTGTTCCGGCGCCAATTAAAGCTTGAGCAGCAGTTGCGGCTGTGTTGAAGGCTGTTATATCGATATACGCTTTGGATGCCTCATCAAATTTCACTTTCTCTGCTGTCAACTTAGCTATAATGTTATCGAAGTATTTGCCATTCGAAGTAATCAATTTGTTGAGGTCCGCAAGGCTCTTGGTTTTTACTTCTTCTGCTGCTTGAACGGCCTCGATAAAGTTCTTGGATACTCTAGTATTTACATACTTCTTAGGAGCCGAACCATCAGACTCACCACTAGTATTCAACCCGTATGCCTTGCCTGTAACAGAGTTAATTACGCCAGTGGTATCGTCACTTACGTAGATGTGAGCTGGGAAGTATCCAATTATTGTATCGTCAGTCTTGTCGTCTGCAGTACCATTATTATCCACAAATTTAGCTACAGTTACTTTGGTGTCATCAGCTGTGCCCGCCGCCACATATCCAAGAGTATCACGTGAAGTTACATCTGTTGCCTCTTCAATGGTGTATAGCTCCTCAAGAGCCGTTTTGAATTCCTCTAATTTTGCTTCAACAGCCTCTGTTTTTACTGGCTCTTTAGCTGCCTTCTCGAAAGCCTCCTTAGCTGCATCGAGTTCTTTTTTCGCTTCTTCGAAGTAATCTTCACCATTCGCCGCCGCTGACAATATATTTGCTAGAACATCTTCGTTGAGCTTTAATTCCGCATATGGCTTCGTAGAGTCTGGATCGAATGTACTTTCGGCATCTGCTTTCTTATCATCAGATGGAGTTGAAGGTGAGGTTCCTTCTTCTACAAGATAAGCTGCAATCTTACTATCTTCAACAACTTTCACAGCGGCCACAATTGCTAAGTTATATGCCGACAGAGTTGCTTCATCAACCCATTTCTCTGGAGCTTCATCAACAGTCTCCCACTTGCTAGGAGTAGCCCCGTTATCAGGAGAAGGGGTGTATTTCACAAATGTATAGCCACCATCTTTTGATACCATAAGATCTTTTGAATCTGGATCTATATAAACTGTTCCAGTATCCACGCGGATTAGATCTCTAATTGAGCCATCTGCGGCATCTGGCTTGGTAGAATCTTCCATATTAGCATCTATCGCCTCAACTAGATCAGCTCTTTTGGCATATGACACAACTTCCTTCTTAGCATCTTCGAAAACTCCCACCGCTGTTTCAATTTTATTGACTATTGCTTCGATTTCGCCATTTAAGTATTTAGCAACTAAGTCGTCGTATAGATCTTTCGCATTCTTGATCGCATCAGAGTGAACGTCTACTATGCCCTCAGCTGGAACAATAGTCTCATTGCTAACCAACAACGCTACTGGGTCGATTGCCGCAAACAATGCATCAAGATCCGCTGGAGTTACGTAGCTCTCGATAGCAGTCGTATCGATAAGTTTCTGATTCTGGATATCGCTATATGCAGCAGATTTCGTGTTACCGTCTTTCTTCGTTAATGTAAATCCGGCAGGTGCCTCGGTGAATACTTCACGAGTGATAGAGAAAATACCTTCGTTTGATAATGCAGTTTTGCTAGTAGCCACTATTGCTCTTTGCTCTGTAATAACAGGAGTAGGTTCAGTCGCAATATCTTCAAGTGCAAAGACTGGTAATGTAACGAACTCTTCCACAGTAGCCAAAGCTTCGGTAATCTTCTTAACCTCTTCTTTGAAGTTGTCCTGGAGACCCTCTTTAGCGGCCGCATCATATGCCGCAATTGCCGCTTTCACCTCTTCGATTTTTGCTTCTAACCTCGGTATTGCGACTATAGTAGTAATTTCATTAACTTTAGTTTGATTTTCTTTAAGTAATTCATAAGCACTCAATAATACTGTGGCAAGGGCATCGCGTTCTTCTACAGTTACCCAAGACTGTGCTTCAGGAATATCTACGCCATTAGTTGAAATATTAAAGAAGTTCGTTTTGGCAGTTATTGAAGTAGTGTCAGGATCAATCTTGATATCGCCAATTTCCGTTGGAGCGGTGCCCGCAACTTCGGTATTATCTGTACCCACAGCTTTTTGGTTAGCGAACGCAGGAGTAGTTGTATCTATCGTTACTAGTGCGTATGTCTTCTTAGTACCATCCCAAGTCGCATAGCCGAGGTGAGCTAAGTATTGCCCTAATGTATTTGCCACAATTTTCTGCTCCGCACCAGTGCCCATTTTAGCAAATTCTACCATCTCTTCGCCAAATGCCGCCATCTTCTCGGCTACAAGAGTGATTTTGGTATCCGCATCATAATCATTTTTAGCCGCCGCTGAAACTCCCGCACTGATTTCTGCACGGTATGCTTTATATTCGGCTTCAGTATCAACACCAGCTTCTCCGCCATTTTCTGTAATATCTTTACCATCATAAAGTTTCATCTCATCAACCATTGCTTTTACAGCTTTAAATTTTGCATTTGCTTCCGCCTTGGTGATGTACTTAAGAGGAATTTCTCCAGTTACCTCTACGTCAGCTAATTCAAAATTCTCAGTTACAAGATCATATGGATCATCAGTTACTACTGGAGCAATAAAGAATTTAGAGTCATCATCGAATCCCATATCCTTTGCATCTACCTTCAGAGCACCCGTGCCAGGGTATGCCGCGATACCAGTGGCCGCTGATTTTGGAATACTTCCATCTACCGCCTTAGTATCATTAGTGTATACATATATAATCCCCGTGGTGGAATCTTCAAAGGCAGGTACTCCAGGGATGGTTCCAGCAATAGCATCGGTAGATGTCAATCCCGTCATCGCCAAGGCGATTTTGGTGTCTAACGCAAATTTAGCTGGATCAGCAAGTTCGGCTGAACCTTTTTCAGCTGCAAGATATTCGCTATATGCATCTTCTAATGCCGCGATGGTTTCATCAATATTTTCAGCGGTTGTGTGATTCTCCTTGGTGCCAAGCATCTGTTCAATTTTGTAGAAAGTCTCATCTGGTAGCAACGCTATAGCTTTTGCACCCATAGCTAACGCAGTGCCGTTAGTATCAACCTCATTTTTGAATTCATTACCCGCAGCAAAAGTTGAGAATGCTGAAGTAGTAGCATCTGGAGAATCTAATAATTCCACCGCCACACCGAATCCATTAGTTGCATCAGAGAGAATTGTGGTATCTTTGTATACATTCATCAAAGTTTCAACAGCATCATCGAGAGCAGACTTCAATGCATTATAAGTTTCCTGCGTTACCCAGTAATTGTTTTCGGATACATCTGAGCCGTCTTTACTAATCGCAATTGATACCGCCGTTGTCGGATCACTAACATTTACAGTTTTGGTGCTGTCTCCGAAATCGAATGGTTTTTCATTTGCAGTATCCGCATTCACTGAAGCAAACTCAGAGAAATCCATATGAGCATCAACGTAATGAATCTCAGCTTTTAGCGTATCGATCAAAGTTTTGTATTCCGAACCTGCGCCCACTTCAATCTTCAGTTTCTTCACATTATCAGTAGTGTCCTCAATTATTGTTGTGAGAGACTTGAGATGTTCCACCAATCCAGGATTAGCAGATTTAGAAATAGTTGTGGTGCTAAGCATTTTTTTCAACTCGGAAAACACATTGTCATCGTCCTCTAGCAAATCAATATACCCTTGATCTTTAGAAAACTCCAAACCTAATATGTCAGAAATATGCAACTCGGTAAACCTGAGTGCAGCATTTAAGTTAGTGTCAATCGCTAAGTCTTCTATATCTACATCTACCTCATCTGGGAAATCTGCACTATAGCCGATTGCATTAGTATCGTCAATTGTACTGACGCCGTCGACTGTTTTAGTTGCTGCCTCAATTAACTTCCCAATAGAATTATCTGGGTACGACGGAGTAGTTCCAAAAGCATCAATAGGTGCGATAGTAATAGCGCCGGTAGCCAATAAAGTAAAAGCCATTTGTTTACGATATTTTTTTAATAAAGACATAAAGTCATCTCCTTTTCAAATAGAACAAACTGATGCCATCCGCATCAAGAAAATTAAAAAAGCCATAGTAATACAAACACAAAGTACATCACTATGGCAAGAATAACGAGAGCCATAATTCTGTATCATCCGCGGCCGATACAGTCGCCGTTTCATTCAAAGTCAAATCATCATATGTATTCGTCGTTGTGTAGTCGATTGAAAGTAGTATTTTCGCATTGGTAATCATTGCCATTTTCATAACTAAGTCCCGAGCTATTATCGCCCCCCAAGCCGCTGTCGCCCCCTGAGCTATTGTAGCCTCCTGAGCCGATGCTGCCTCCCGAGCTATTATCTCATCCTAAGTTGATGTCACCTCCCGAGCTGATGTCTCTTCCTGAGTTGATGCCGCTTCCCAAGCTGATGTCGCCTCCTAAGCTGATGTCGCCTCCTAAGCTGATGCCGCTTCCCGAGCTGATGTCTCTTCCTGAGTTGATGTCGCCTCTCGAGCTGATGCCGCTTCCCAAGCTGATGTCGCCTCCCGAGCCGCTGCCGCTTCCCGAGCTATTATCTCATCCTAAGTTGATGTCGCCTCCCGAGCTATTATTTCATCCTAAGCTGATGCCGCCTCCTAAGCCGATGTCGCATCCTGAGCCGCTGCCGCTTCCCGAGCTATTGTAGCCTCCCGAACTATTATCTCATCCTGAGTTGATGTCGCTTCCCGAGCTACTGCCGCTTCCCGAGCTAATGTCGCCTCTCGAGTTGATGTTGTATCCCGAGCTATCATCTCATCCTAAGTTGATGTCGCCTCCCAAGCTGATGTCGCATCCCGAGCTATTGTAGCCTCCCGAGCTCTTATCGCCTCCTAAGCTGATGTTGCCTCCTAAGCTGATGTTGCCTCCTAAGCTGATGCCGCTTCCCGAGCTGATGCCGCTTCCCAAGCTGATGTCTCTTCCTGAGCCGATGTTTCATCCTAAGTTGATGTCGCCCCCCGAGCTATTATCTCATCCTAAGCTGATGCTGCCTCCCGAGCTGCTGCCGCCCCCTGAGCCGATGTCGCCTCCCGAGCTCTTATCGCCTCCTAAGCTGATGCCGCTTCCCAAACTGATGTCGCATCCTGAGTTGATGCCGCTTCCCGAGTTGATGTCGCATCCTGAGCCGATGTCGCTTCCCGAGCCGATGTTGCCTCCCGAGCCGCTGTCGCCTCTCGAGTTGATGTTGTATCCCGAGCTATCATCTCATCCTAAGTTGATGTCGCCTCCCAAGCTGATGTCGCATCCTCAGTTGCTGTGTCGCCGATTGAAAATACTATTTTCGTATTGGTAATCATTGCCATTTCTGTAATCAAGCCCCGAGCTAATATCGTATCCTAAGCTGATGTCGCCCCCTGAGTTGATGTCGCATCCTGAGCCGATGCCGCTTCCCGAGCTGATGCCGCCTCCCGAGCTATTGCCGCCTCCCGAGCTCTTATCGCCTCCTAAGCTGATGCCGCCTCCTGAGCCGATGCCGCTTCCCGAGCTATTATCGCTTCCCGAGCTATTATCGCATCCCGAGCTGATGCCACCTCCCGAGCCGATGTCGCCTCCCGAGCTGATGCCGCCTCCTAAGCTGATGCTGCCTCCCGAGCCGATGTCACCTCCCGAGCCGATGCCGTATCCTGAGCCGATGTCGCTTCCCGAGCTATTGCCGCATCCCGAGCTGATGTCGCATCCTAAGCCGCTGTAGCCTCCCGAGCTATTATCGCCTCCCGAGCCGCTGTCGCCCCCTGAGCTGATGTCTCTTCCTGAGTTGCTGTCACCTCCCGAGCCGATGTCGCCTCCTAAGCTGATGCCGCTTCCCGAGCTATTATCGCTTCCTGAGCTATTGTAGCCTCCCGAGCTATTGTCGCATCCCGAGCTATTGTCGCATCCCGAGCTGATGTCGCTTCCCGAGCTATTGTCGCATCCCGAGCTATTGTCGCCTCCCGAGCTATTATCTCATCCTAAGCTGATGCCGCCTCCTAAGCTGATGTCGCCTCCTAAGCCGATGCCGCTTCCCGAGCCGATGTCGCCTCTTAAGCTGATGTCGCCTCCCGAGCTATTATCTCATCCTAAGTTGATGTCGCTTCCCAAGCTCTTATCGCCTCCCGAGCTGATGTCGCCTCCCGAGCTACTGTCACTTCTTGAGTTGATGTCGCCCCCTGAGTTGATGCCGCCTCCTAAGCTGATGCCGCTTCCTGAGTTGATGCCGCTTCCTGAGTTGATGCCGCTTCCCGAGCTATTGTCACATCCTGAGCCGATGCCGCTTCCTGAGTTGATGCCGCTTCCCAAGCTGATGTCACCTCCCGAGCTATTATCGCTTCCCGAGCTGATGCCGCTTCCTGAGCTATTATCGCTTCCCGAGCTATTGTCACCTCCCGAGCTGTTGCCGCCTCCCGAGCTATTGTAGCCTCCCGAACTATTATCTCATCCTAAGTTGATGTCACCCCCTGAGCTGATATCGCCTCCCGAGCCGCTGCCACCTCCCAAGCTATTATCTCATCCTAAGCTGATGTCGCCTCCTAAGCCGATGTCGCATCCTGAGCCGATGTCGCATCCTGAGCCGATGCCGCTTCCCGAGCTATTGTAGCCTCCCGAGCTGATGTCGCCCCCTGAGTTGCTGTCACCTCCCGAGCTGATGTCGCCTCCCGAGCTCTTATCGCCTCCTAAGCTGATGTCACCACCCGAGTCGTTGTCGCTTCCCGAGCTATTGTAGCCTCCCGAGCTGATGCCGCTTCCTAAGTTGATGCCGTATCCTGAGCCGATGTCTCTTCCTGAGCTGATGCCGCCTCCTAAGCCGATGTCGCATCCCGAGCCGATGTCGCATCCCGAGCCGATGTCGCATCCCGAGCTCTTATCGCCTCCTAAGCTGATGTCGCCTCCCGAGTTGATGTCGCCTCCTGAGCTATTATCGCTTCCTGAGCTGATGTCGCTTCCTGAGCTGATGTCGCTTCCCGAGCTATTATTTCATCCTAAGTTGATGTCGCCCCCCGAGCTGATGTCGCCTCTCGAGTTGATGTCGCCTCCCGAGCTATTATCGCATCCCGAGCTGATGTCACCTCCCGAGCTGTTGCCGCATCCTGAGCTATTGTAGCCTCCCGAGCTGATGCCGCTTCCCGAGCTGATGTCGCCTCCCGAGCTATTATCGCTTCCCGAGCTATTATTTCATCCTACGTTGATGTCGCTTCCCGAGCTGTTGCCGCATCCTGAGTTGATGTCACCTCCCGAGCTATTATCGCATCCCGAGCTATTATCGCTTCCCGAGCCATTATCGCTTCCCGAGCTATTGTCACATCCTGAGCCGATGCCGCTTCCCAAGCTGATGCTGCCTCCCGAGCTGATGCCGCTTCCCGAGCTGATGCCGCTTCCCGAGCTATTGTAGCCTCCCGAACTATTATCTCATCCTAAGTTGATGTCGTCCCCCGAGCTATTGTTGCCCTCTGAGTTGATGCCGCCCCTCGAGCTGATGTCGCTTCCTGAGCTATTGCAGCCTCCCGAGCTATTGTCGCCCCCCGAGCTGATGCTGCCTCCCGAGCCGATGTCGCATCCTGAGTTGATGCCGCTTCCCGAGCTATTGCCGCCTCCCGAGCTATTGCCGCTTCCCGAGCTATTATCGCCTCCCGAGCTATTGTCGCTTCCCGAGCTATTGCCGCCTCCCGAGCTATTGTCGCATCCCGAGCTGTTGCCGCCTCCCGAGCCGATGTCGCATCCTGAGTTGATGCCGCATCCCGAGCTGATGCCGCCTCCCAAGCTGATGCCGCTTCCCAAGCTGATGTCGCCCCCTGAGCTATTGCCGCCTCCTAAGCCGATGCCGCCTCCCGAGCTATTATTTCATCCCGAGCTGATGTCACCTCCCGAGCTGATGCCGCTTCCCGAGCTGTTGCCGCATCCTGAGCTACTGCCGCTTCCCGAGCTGATGTTGCCTCCTAAGCTGATGTCGCATCCCGAGCTGATGCCACCTCCCGAGCCGCTGTCGATTCCCGAGCTGATGTCGCCTCCCGAGCTATTGTCGCCTCCTAAGCTGATGCTGCCTCCCGAGCTGATGCCGCCTCCTAAGCTGATGCCGCATCCCGAGCCGATGCTGCCTCCCAAGCTGATGTCGCCTCCTAAGCCGATGCCGCTTCCCGAGCCGATGCCGCTTCCTGAGCCGATGTCGCCTCTTAAGCTGATGCCGCATCCTCAGTTGCTGTGTCGCCGATTGAAAATACTATTTTCGCATTGGTAATCATTGCCATTTCTGTAATCAAGCCCCGAGCTAATATCGTATCCTAAGCTGATGTCACTTCCCGAGTTGTTATCGCATCCTAAGCCGATGCCGTATCCCGAGCTATTGTAGCCTCCCGAACTATTATCTCATCCTAAGCTGATGCCGCTTCCCGAGCTGATGTCGCCTCTTAAGCTGATGCCGCTTCCCGAGCTATTATCGCTTCCTGAGCTATTGCCGCATCCTAAGCTGATGCCGTATCCTGAGCTGATGCCGTATCCTGAGCTGATGTCGCTTCCCGAGCTGTTATCGCATCCTGAGCCGATGCCGTATCCTGAGCTGATGTCGCTTCCCGAGCTGATGTCGCATCCCGAGCTGTTGCCGCATCCTGAGCTATTATCGCTTCCCGAGCTGATGCCGCTTCCTGAGTTGATGTTGCCTCCCGAGCTGCTGTCGCCTCCCGAGCTCTTATCGCCTCCTAAGCTGATGCCGCCTCCTAAGCCGATGCCGCTTCCCGAGCTATTGTCGCATCCCGAGCTGATGCCGCCTCCCGAGCTATTATCTCATCCTAAGTTGATGTCGCATCCCGAGCTCTTATCGCCTCCTAAGCTGATGCTGCCTCCTGAGCTGATGTCGCATCTTGAGTTGCTGTCGCCTCTCGAGTTGATGTTGTATCCCGAGCTATTATCTCATCCTAAGTTGCTGTCGCCCCCTGAGCCGCTGTCGCCCCCTGAGCCGATGTCGCTTCCGGAGCTATTATCGCCCCCCGAGCTATTGCTGCCTCGGAGGATGGTTTAGTATTTTGGACGGTTGCATCGGGTTAGGATTATCGATACAACCTGCTTTCTTTCTGCTTTCTTGCTTACCCACGCTTAAAGAAATTTACTATTCTGCTCGCGATACTGTTTTTCGGTGCGTATTGATTTGTATTACTACTTGATTTTTTTGTTATTGTTGCTTTTGTGCTGAATGATTCGTCGAAGATTACTGTATAGAAATGGTTGCTATAGTCTTCGTCGCCGTTATGCCCGTCGGTGATGACTTCTTTGACATTATCCAATTCGCTGATTGTTACACCTGAACTATACGGAATTCTTAACGCTATATTATAGCTAAATTTTCCATCTTCGTAGGCATCTACAGCTGGTGCTGCACCTGCGATTCCACCTGCATTAGTTCCTGGAGCAGTAGTAGGTACGAAAATGTTAGCGGCTGTCAGTTCATCTCCTTCCGCATCAAATTCTGATGATACTAAATAAACTTGGATGTCAGGACTAGCGATTAACGTAGTGATCGATGTTAAAATTCCACCAAGAACTGTGGCTTCATCGTCACCGGTTACTGGGGTTGCAAGTGTTGTAGATCTACCTTTCTCAATTTTCTCTACCGCTGTCTTTAGAGTAGACGTATCTGAAGTAGGCCACTCTGCTTTTGTGATCTCTGTTTCAAATGGTTCGTCGAAAATTATTGTATACGTATCTGCTGCGCTTTCGCCATCGTTTACAACTTCTATAACTTTACTCTCGATATCATACTCAGATGCTATCGTCGCAATAATTGCTGGAGCGAAAGTACCATCATAAGGAATTTGTAATGCTACGTTGAATGCGAATACGCCATCCTCTTCATATGCATTCGCCAATCCAGTCGCGTCGGTTGCCGTTCCATTTGTGCCCGTGAAAACATTCTCAGTTGCCATTGCATTGTCTTCGTCCGCATCTGCTGAAATAATGGAAACATTTATCTCTGAATTGCCTATCAATTTTGTTACTTGAGTATAGATCGCTGCGGCCGCTAGTTTTGCATTCGCTTTTATTCTTTCATCCGTTTTGTCGGTCGTTTTGTCGGTGAGAATAGTTCCGTCGAGTACAAAGCTGTCTCTAGCGGAATCCAATCTGCTCGCCGCTGTTAACACATCTGCCTTCTCTATCATCGTCCACTTATACGCTTCTGTCGCAATGATGAATTCAAGGTCTTCCACTGTTGCCTTAATGTCAGTTTTTCCTGCAGACTTCACTGACAACGTAATTGTTGCTGTACCCTCGCCTACTGTTCCTTCAGGCTCTTCGGACGTTCCAGCTACTGGAGCTTCAATTTCAGGATCTGCTACTTCCACGGCGATTGTTTCATTGATATATGCATTTTCAATAACTGCATTGATTAATCCTGTCAGATAAGTTTTTGCATCAGCCACGGCTGCACTAGCATATGGAACGATCGGAAGCGCATCGCCGTTGGCCATAAGTGCCTCTACTGCTGCTTTCGCTTGCTCTAATGCTGTTCCCGCATATTTTGCTTTTGCAACTACTTGAGGTGTTCCAACTACTGTACCATTGGCGTGTGCCTTTCCAGAGAAAGTTTTGAACGCCTCGTTTAGAGTATATAATGTACTAGTTGTATCACCAGTAACTGTTGCTCCATCGGTTGAGCCCGCGGTTAATTTTTTCGCATCGTCTGGAGTTCCCTCAAGATCGTCGATCGCATCTTGAGCTTTTTCGATCGCGGTCACCATAACTTCGATGTCATCAGTATCTGCGTAAAGCGTTCCTATTGCCAATTCGTATATGTCACCATCTTCAGTGAGGACAGCAGGGTCATCAACTTCGACGATCGATTCTACATATTCAGTCATCGTTGCTATACTATTTGCTAACACAGATTTGGCTGTAGTCAGTGATGTCAATGTACCGTTCGCTCCGCCGATTGCTTCATCGCCCTCAGCAAGTGCCTCACCATTTGGTAAAAGATTTCCAGTTACATTTGTAAACTGAGTGATAGCGCTTTCGAGGTTAGCTGCTGCTACGGTGAACGTCGCATTTGCTCCCGGCTCGGTATATTTCGTCGCATATGCGGTAGTCGCTTCTTTGAGTACTGCCTCGATAAATACTAGCGGTGCCTCAGATTCTTCATCGCCGTCTGCTGTGTACTTGAAGCCGTCTACATCTTCTGTCGTTACCCACTTAAAGCTATCTGCCACGTCCGTGCCTTGCGCTTCGCTAGTTTTAGTTTCTGTTAACAGATTTGCCTCGTCGATTAATATTTTTAACTCCACTTTTGCTTTCGCCGCATCTGCCGCTTCGAGCTCCGCATCGAGCTTACCGTCTTTCAATGCTTTTTCGGCTGTTTGCACTGTAGTTGTGAATGTTTTTACAATATTTTGTAATGCCGCGATGGTCGTTTTGCCTGTGCCTGTCGCTTCGCCAACTGTTTCGGTTGTGGTGTTGAAGATCGACGCTTGCGCTAACGTAATTTGATTTTTCAAAGCTGTAATCGTTGTAGCAGGCAGCCATTTGGAGTCGGTTGGAACGTCTAGGCCATTTGCGGATGTGAAAACTGGACTGCGTCTGTCCGCTCCGTAAAGGATCGCTTCTGCAGCTTTGATGAGCTCGTTGACGATATCCACTTGCTCGATAAGCGCATTGTTTTGGCCCGCAGAGTTTTTCGCGCTGGTGATCACTTTGTTGAGTGTAGTCACGGCGGTGTTCAAAAGTTTGTACTCGTTGTTCAGATTTAAAGTGGTTGACGTTGCTGTGTTAACTGCTGTTGCGGCACGATCGATCGCAGTTTTGAAGGCAGTGTAGTTGAGTTGTGGAATCCACGCGTAGAACGAGGACACGTCGCCACCATCTCCTGAGAGACTCAATTTCACCTGCGCATATAAATCGAGTGGGCCTGGAACCAACTCATCTTGTGACGATACGCCATCTTTAGCTAAGCCGATTACGCTATATGCCTGAGCTACAGCTTCGGACAATTGCTTGAGCGCTGCGCTATATGCGAGAGTTTCTGAATTAGGAGATCCAGCGGTTTTCGTCGCGGCTTCGAACGCCGTAGTTGCTGCGTCGAGAGTTTTTAATGCGGTAGTCAAAGGTGTCGCGTTTGCGTTTGATGCGGTCATAAATTTATCGAGAACGGATTGAGCCGCGGTCACAGCGTTGGCATATTTTGTAACGTCGAGTGAAGTAACCCATTTTGCGTTTGCCGGTACGTCGACGCCATTGACTTTGGCAGTAACGTGGATCTCGCCAGCTCCAGTAGTTCCGTATTCCATTCCAGTTTGGCCATCTTCGCTGGTGTACGTATTGCTAGGTGCAGCAACTCCTGGAAGATATTTCAAGTTGTTGATTGCTTTATTGGCCGTATTGATAGCCTCTCGTAGAGACGCCGTTTCGATAGCATCAGTTCCGAGTAATAACGCTGGAACAATATCAGCTTTAATATCGCCGTTGATGTTTCGGCCGTAGAATAACTCGAACGCGGATTGCATTTCGGTGAGAGCCGCGATTGCCACATCGAGAGTTGCTCTCGCATCAGGGGTGTCAGGGCTAGCAAATTTGTCAACGAAAGTGTTAGCTTTAGTAGCGGCACTGGCGATAGTCGACTTAGCGGTGGCGGTGGTCCATAACGCGCTCGCTGGAACATCGGATCCGAATGCGGAGCTGACCAAAATATCTTCCACTGCAGGCACCTGGATTATAAGATCAGTATCTATCTTATAAGCAAAGTTACCGTTCTCGACGTAAGAAATATATTTTCTGAGTGTCGCAACAATTTTGTCATAAGATTCTTTGGTACCGAATTGAGCTGTCGTCTTGAATGTCTCGGTAGCAGTTGTAATTTTGGTAATGGCAGCCTCGAGTTTTGCAAGAGTAGCTTGAGGAGATGTGAGCTCCTCGAGCGCATCATCGATAGCGGTGGTCATAACTTTTCTTACTGCAGAAGAAGTCCACTTAGTTCCGCCAGTTGGTATAAGGCTAGTTCCTGTTGTCGTGCCGCTTACATTTGTACCGTTCGCATCGCTCACTACGATTTCATCGCCGGTGCCTGAATCCGATGTTAATTTACCAGCTTCATCATAGATTTTAGATCCAACAAGAGGTGCGGCAACGTTGATAGCTTCGAGTAAATCAGCTTTCGCTTGCTCGAGAGCTTTGATATTGGCTGCGGTAGCCGTACCAGGTTTAGGAACGAAAGCGTTAGATGCGGAAGTCAGAGTTTTAAGCGCGGTGCTCACATCGGAGGTGTTCGCCGTTTTATCGAGTTCGATAGCCGCTGCCTCGATAGCAGAATCAAGTTTTTCTTTAGCAGCCGGGGTAACCCAATATTCGTGGCTAAGAACATCAGCGCCAGCGACTCCACTTGTGGTCACATCTGTACCGTTAGCATCTTTGAGTTTCGCAGTTGCAGTAACGTGAGCATTGTAGAGATCAACTTTGGCTGAAGATTGTAGATCGATAATAGCGGTGTTCTGCGATTTTGCATTCACGAGCTCAGCCAATGTAGCCACTTGATCAGAAGTAGATCCAGTATCTGGTATCGCATCGATAGCCGCGAGCAATTTATCTGCATAATCTTGGGTGAGATATTGATTAGTAACGTCAGGAGCTCCGGTCATAAATGATGTGATCTCATCGTCTGATATTCCTGCAATACCGTCTTTAGCTGCAATAATATCTAGTGCGGCTTTTTTGAGAACGTCTACCCCACCTTTTTCAGCGCTGACATACGCATCGGCGTCGGTTCCGCCCAATATCCCATCTGTACCGTAGAGAATTACATTCGCTTGATCCAGCCAATGCTTTTTGCCAGCATCATCGAAACCTTCAGTGGCCCCAATTTGGGTTGGTGTGAATGCTGTGATCGCTGACTCTAAGTTACTATTAGTATATTCTGTATCGAAGTACTTTTCATCACCGATATAACCTTCGACAGAATCGTTTATTAAGTCAGCTGCCTTATTCACTATTGTTTGTGCCGCGATCATGGCCGCTTTTAAGGTTTTGAACATATCCGGTGTTACCCAATAATCTTCTGCCTCTAATACAGCACTAGTTTTTTTGCCATCTTCGCCATATACATATATACCGTCTGTAGAAAGTTTTACTGCATCGCCTAGCGCGATCTGGGTGGTGTCGATTTTTTTATTAGCACTGTCAACTGTCCCCGCTGCAAATGCATTCGCCGCGGTAAGACCAGAAGCTGTTCCATCTGCGTTTGTGAACTTAAATGTATCTGTGTTTAATGCAGTATCAGTTATTAACTCGCTTTGAATTCCTGTATAAGCTTCTGTATAAGCCGTAGCTTGATGGTCTTTGGTGCCATCGTCATACGCCTTCGCCGCGGCCTTGAGATCTGCTATAGCGTTGGTGAAGTACTTGTTATCTTTATTGAATTCCGCCAAGTGCTCCTCTTTACTTTTATCGCCTATGAATGTCAAAATTTCTTTGTACTCTGCGATTAAGGCATCGGCTAAATTTTTATGAACGAATGTAGTTGGTGCCGGTGTATCCTCAGTTGTACCATCCGCTAGTTTACCATATAATTTACCAGTAGCAGAGTTGATAACGACATTACCATCACCAGATACGTATACACCCACTGGGAAGTAGTCTTCTTTATCTGTGATCTTATATAATTTCGCTGCGATTCCAGTTGTAGGATCTGGAGCTGTTACCTCGTTAGCATCAAGATATCCTAAAGCACGTAATGCAGGATCGTCAGTAGCTGCAGTATACGGATCTCCAATTTCTTCCATAAAATCATCATACGCATCTGCCGCAGCTGTAATATCGGTTTTATCTGACTTCGCCGCATCGAATACCGACGTCGCTTTAGCTAATGTCGCCGTCGCTTGGGTGAAGTAGTCGTCTTTATCAGATTTGAAGGCATCCGTCATTTTTGCAAGTACACCAGAGCCCCATGTTACTTCGGTATATGTTCCGCTCAATGCTTGCTCAGTTTCAGGATTACCATCACCTTTCTTTGCTGTAGGGAAAGTCTCTAAAATAACTTGTTCAGCGGCCACGATAGCGTCGTTGTAATCTTCGAGCTGTTCGGTTGTTACCCACAACTCAGCGGTACTGCCATCAGCTGCAAATGATGTAGTAGTCGTATCCCATCCAGTACCCACTGTATAAGTCTTATAAGTATATCCACCGTCATCGGATACAACTAATTTTTTATCAGCAGAATCGATGTAAACAGTTCCATTATTAGTATTATCTACTTTTATTGTGTTTCGAAGTCCAGTAGTTGGGTCAATGATAGCATCATTTAATGCAGTTCTATTAGTTGTATAAGACATCACCGGCTTACTGCCCGCATTAAACTCAATTAATGCATTAGCGAGATTAGCTATATCATTTTGAAGCTGGTCGCCAGTAGCGTAGTCGATATAGTCTGAGAGTTCATCTTTCAACGCCTGCTTTGTACCGGCAGCATGAATTTCGGCGAATTGATCTTTGTATGCTACAAAATCCATCAGCTTCTTAGCGGCTGCGATTAAGTCATCCAGCTGAGCTGGCGTTACATATTTCTTTGCTGTAGCGATGAGTTTTTTCTGCTCATCAGCAACATTGGAGTCGCCGCCCCACTCATATCCTGTATCAGATCCTGATTTAAACGCTTCCTGGCTAATAGCGAAAATTCCGTCATCAGATAAAGCTGGTACGCTCTCACTTTCGGCAGCCATCTTTCTTGCTGCCGTGATTTTAAGTTTGCCAGTTTCTGTATTTACTGCAATGGTTGGTAAAGTGATGAGACCATCAAGAGTGGCTAACGCAGTTTCAGCATCTTTGAGTACACCGGTTGCATTTGAATCTGTAAATTCAGCTAAACGACCTGGCTTAGCCGCATCATCGTATGCTTTAAGGGCAGTTTTAATGTCATCGAGTTTGCTGGTGAGAGTGGATAGAGTAGCTGAAGTAGTGTCATCAACTTGATCACCAGCTTCAGTGTCAGGTACCACTTCGAACAACTCCCAAGCCGCTTTAATTGCATTCGCGAGATTGGTTTGTAAAGAAATTTTACCGTTAGGGATCCAATACTGAGTATCTGCTATATCAACTCCCTTGTAAGCTGAGATATTGTAATACTCCGTTTCGGGTCTAGGTGTTATCGTACCTGTTAAATCATCATTAATGGAAGCAGGATTGAACTCGGCGGCTTTACTAGCAGCAACAGCCGGAGTATCATTATCAACTACTTCTTTATTAAGACCAGCCACGGTAAAAGCATCAGCTTTTTTGAATACTTTAGATCCAGCATTATCTACCACCTCCGCCACATCGAAGTATAATAGATACTTTTTCAAATCCAATATCGCGGCCTGTTTTTGTTGATCCTCATCACCCACTTTAGCCAATTTAGTCTTATTTTCGACAGCTGTCGCGATCTCCGCGATGTTTCCGATAACTGCAGCCAGCTTATTAGTTGTCGCCCCCGCCGCGATTTCTTCTGAGTATGTAGGACCGTTTAATAGTTCTCCATCTTCATCGTTTCCATCATATCCCAAATATTCGTTGTATTTCGCTTGCAAATCCGCCAAAATATTTTCGGCATCAGATTCCAAGATGTATTTCATAGGCATATCCGCTGGTGAAAGACCAGTAATACCATGAGTCCAATTTTCTGTTGACTCACTATCAAGTACAGCTGGCGCTATAAAATAGGTAGCGTCATCGCTAAAGCCTTCTCTCAAAACTGTAGGCGCGGTAGTAGTTTCTACAATCTTAGTAGCTGTGGCTTTTGTAGAATTTGTAAAAGAGGCACCATCAGTTGTTTGATAAACATAAAATTTAGGAGTATCAGATGCCCTTGAAATCGAATCTGGTACAGTATCATCTTTTAATGTCACAGCATCCTCAATATCTAATCCTAACATAGCTAACGCGATTTGAACTTCGAGATTCGCTGTTTTGACAACATGCGTGCCTAGTTTAGCAGATGCGATATATTTCGCATAAGCATTCGTCAGATTTTGTTGTGCAGTAATAAGCTCCTCGGTGGTGGTGTAATCTTGATCAGCTGATCTTAGTGTATCCTTATCGTAATCTTCCTCAGTGGATGTTTTAGCTTCTCCAGATTCATTGGTTTCCTTCTCCAAATCAGGTGAGCCACTAAATTTAGTCGGCGCAACTAATGTTCCGAGATTCGTAATTCCATGTTCTATATTATCTTCAAATACTTCTTTAATCGTTGTATCAGTATCAGTATCAGTAGCAGCCTCAGCATCGGCGGAGGCATTTTGTACAGCTTTATCAGCTTTAGCAGCCGCTTTCTCAGCTGCATAAGCATCGGCGTAGGCATTTTGTACAGCTTCATCAGCCGCTACGAGCGCCTCAACAACTTCATTACGTATAGTCGCCGTTACCCAATATTTATCGCTAGCGATATCCTTCCCATCGGAGCTTATTGCAATTGGAACTAATGAAGTTGAACCGGTTTTTAATTCAGTTGGATTAGTTGGAGTAGCTGGATCAGCAGTTCCAGTAGTAATAGTTCGAGCAGCAGAAAAATCGATATGAGCATCAATTATATGAATAGATTTCTTTAAATCATCTATGCGTAATTGGTAGCTAGAGGAGCCAGTAGCATCAGTACCTGTTCCAGATTGAGGGATTAAATTTTTGACAGCATCAATAGCCGCTTGCAAAGAGGAGTTCAGGGTCGCAACGTGGGACTGGAACCCTTTACCAGTAAAAGTGGTTTTATAAAGTAAATCATTTAGTTCAACGAAAGCGGTGTTATTCTCCGCAACAAATTTATCAGCTGCTTTATACTCTAGACCATCGGTAGAAGAAGTGTTGATACCAGTTAGCCTGATAGCGTCAAGAATAAGCGCATCGATAGCGTAATCATTTTCGAAGTCAGTCTTAGTTACTAAGAACGCATCTGAGTAATCAGTAGGTAGAGTTCCCGGTAACTCAAAAAGGTATCCATGATTTGCTGCAAGACCTGCATGATCAGTATTAGCCGCGTCAAGAGCCACTAAATCGCCTACTTTATTAATTTCTGGGGTAGTTGCAAAAGTACTAATAGGTCCTAAAATGATCGCACCAACAAGAGTCGCTGCCATCTGTCTTCGATATTTTTTCATTAAAGCCATTATAACTCATCTCCTTTATGAATATAAAAATGCGGTACATGCATGAAAAATCAAATCATATACATCGCAAAAACCTGCATAAGAAAATTTTACGCAGCAAGAAATAATAAAACGAAATGTTAAACAAAATGTTAATAGATAATACATTAAGAATATATGAACCAAAAATTACAAATATTCTGTTTTTTTTGTTATCGAATTGATTTCGGCAAATCTGCTAGATCAAGAGATATAAAAATATCTTGAAATTGACGAATATAGCATGGGGACATGAGTTAATTCAACAATATTTTTACAAAAGCAGCAGTGTTTTCGCGATATCCTATCATAAAGACAACTATTATATATGTATAGAACGAAATAAAATACAGATGGATAAAACTATTTATGTAAAATTTGGCAATAAAACAAAGCAGTAGACAAGCAATATCATCGATAGCGACATGTGTTAGAAAGGGGGGCCTGGATTATATCGCCCCCTTATATGATCCGCTCCGTTATGGCCCGTTACCGCTTAATGTTATAGTACTTGTACAGAGCGATCATCGCGTTAACCGCTTGCTCCGGTGTTCCATACGCCGGAATGCCGTTCTCTCGCAGTTTGTAAATCGCGCGCTGGCATTCTTCGCCACCTTGGCATTCCATGATGAACGGTTTGTTCAGATGCTTATATGTCTTATGCAAATCTATTACGATGTCGATGATCTCTTCTACCTTTGTTACCGCTGTTGGGCAGATCGATCCCAGTACCCCATCGACTCTCGGGTCTCTTAGCGCTTGGGTGAACGCTCCTTTGTATTGCGTCGGTGTTGCTGTTCCTGAAATATCGACTGGGTTTAGCGACGACCCAAACATTGGCATATACGCTTTGACTCGTTGCGCCAATTCCGCTGAAATATCTTGAAGCTCGCGCATTGGTAGGCCACATCTTTCAAAATGATCGCAGCTAAGGAGCCCTGATCCGCCCCCGTTTGTTATCATGACGATGCTGCTACTTTTTAGAGGGGGCATCATTCCTAGCCCTAGCGAAACATCCAAAAACTCTTGCCATGTTGCGACTCTTATTACTTTGGCCTCTTTAAATAGCGCGTCGTAGTATTCGTTGCTCGTTTGTAAATTTTCCGATGCGGTATGCGCAAAGGCTGCTTTTTTTCCAATTGCTGATCCACCAGCTTTTATCGCCACAATTGGCTTGGTCGCGTTTTGACACGTCTTTATAAATGCTTCCGGACAATCGATTCCTTCGATATATAGCGAAATGCATTTCGTATGGGCATCGCGATTTGCGTATTCGATAAATTCACAGAAATCTACGTCGGCTTTATTGCCAAGACCTACGAAAAAGCTTATGCCAAACCGATCTTTCTGCGATGCGCCAAGCGACGCGAGCAAGTTGGCCCCAGATTGCGAGATCATAGCAACGGCACCTTTTACTGGTAAATATGGTATAAAGCCACAATTAAAATTGAGGTACGGACTGCCCAGCCCAATTAAATTTGGACCAATTAGTGGAAGCTGATTATCACGGCAATATTGCGTCAGTTTATCTTGTAGATCGCCACGCCCAATTTCTTTGAACGCGCTCGTTGCGATGACCACGATTTTAACTCCTTTGGCCACGCAATCTTCTAATACGGATTTTACGATATGGGCCGGAGTTGCGATAAATACTAAATCGATTTCGTTTGGAATATCTTTTACCGTGGGATACGCCATGAGTCCAAACACTTTTGTCGCTCTTGGATTAACCGGATAGATTTTGCCTCTATATCCCCAGGTGTTTAGGGCCTCGATTACTTTATACCCCACTTTGGTATAGTAGCGACTGGCACCGACGATGGCGATGGACTTTGGGTTAAATGCGTACTGCAAATTGTTGATGACATACTCTCTAGCGCTTACTATTTCCATTTTTTTCCCCTCCTATCGGTATTATAATTAGGCACAGTGCGGTTTTGGAGAAAGTCATCCGTAAAAACACATTCTTCCCAGAAGCCATTTTGATCGTCTAACCTCGCTGTCCAACGTCTAAATTGTCTGCTGGAACTTGCCTCTTGGATTTCTTCAATTTCGGCTATTGTAAGCAGATCATTTTTGAGGGACTCGACGTCGGAAAGTTCTTCGTATGTTGCGATCATTATATCATAAAATGAATCCGTAAATTCCCAAATATCACCATACGTTGGGTTGTTTGCGAAGCTATCTACGAGTTGTGCCTTTTGATAGCAAGGGATATTTTGGAATAATCGTAGTAGAAACATCTTTTTGGTTAGCCCCAGTTTCATATAGTTGACAAATAGCATTGGCACCATAATTCTTCGGGTATCGCAAATTTCACATAAATTTTCTTTCATCATTTTGGCATCGAGCCCCGACAGATTCGCTAATACGTCGTAGTTAAACATATCGCCCACGCTTTTTGTATTGTTTATTGCGTTGATGATTGCAAAATCTATGGCATCGATTTTATTTTGCCCCGCGAAAAGTTTTTCCAGCTGATCCTCGGCCCAGACAAATTTACGGTAGCTATCTTGAGGCGCATCCCACATGTTTACATTGGATTCTCGCACGTCTCGCCTTATCGGGCATAGGTGAACGTATTCTATTTCATCCATATTTTTGAAATGACCAATTACATCCGATAGTAAGTTGTCTAACACTCGCATATGGTTGCCATTAAAATAGTCAAAATCCCCGACCGTTTCATAGCCTGTGCATATATCATCTTTATTTTGAAACCACTCGCTTAATTTAATTTTGACATGATTTGGAGTATCGGGCTTAAATTTTACCACCCAGTAATATAGTCCCCACCCATATGTTGCAACAGCGGGGTTGATCACCAACATGATAATGCGCTCGTTATACATCCTTGTGATCCGGCTCTTAATATCTTCTGGTTCGATACCAGTTTCGGCCGCGATATATTCTATGTTAAAAACCTCTGGGTAACTTTGATAAAAAGATTTCGCTACATTATACGCGCTCAGCTGATCGCTGTCTAACGCCACTATTCCGGGTTCTCTAAATCCGATTCCTCTAGGTGCAAAAAAATAATCTTTGGCCCAAGCTTGGTGTTGATCTGAACCTAATCTGTAATGCTTATCCGACATAAAATTACTCCCTTCTGCGTTTTTAATAAATACAGTGTACTACATTTATCGCTCGTAAGTCAACGTATGAGATTTTGATATAATCATAAAATATCTGTATTATTTCCCAAAAATATACCATACTATATTATGTTATATTATATTAAAAAAGGAGCAATTTGATTATGGGAGTAAATTGGAATTTAGATGTATTATATAAAGGGTTTGATGATCCGAAATTTATAGAGCAATTAAACGCGGCCGATTCAATTATTTCAAAGTTTGGTGAATCGATACAGTCAATGACGAGTACAGAATTGCCGCTAGAGTCACAGCTGAGCGCCTGTATAAAGGGTATAGTGGATGTGTATTCKCAARTCCAGCCGCTCAGTTCGTTTATCTCATTAACACTCAGCGTGGATAGTACTAATAAACTTGCAAACAAATATAACGTACAATTAAATACAAAAATGAGCCGCATGGCAAAGCCGCTGGCACTGCTAAAAGAATTCATAAGCAAAGTTCCTAATCTCGATGCTGTAATTTCAAAGTCGCCATTTCTACAGCAGCATGCGTTTTTCCTAAAGGAAATTAAACGCCAGCAGATGTATGCGTTACCAGCGTCGTCAGAAGATGTACTCGCTAAAATGAGAACTACCGGCTCATCTGCATGGGCAAATTATAAAAACAAGCTTATCTCGACACACCGAGTGAACATTCTAATAGATGGTAAAAAGCAACAGTTACCACTTACCGAGGTATTAACACTAGCATATTCGAATAATCAAGCAGTGCGTAAAACCGCGTATGAGGCAGAAATCGCATCTTACGCCACAATCGAGGAGGGCGTSGCTGCCGCGCTAAACGCAATTAAGGGCGAAGCATTAGCCGAAGCTGAAATACGAAAATATAATTCAGTAATACAAATGACTCTTGAAAATTCAAAAATGAAACCGATCACGTTATACGCGATGATAAAATCGATCGAAGACATTTTACCTATATTTAGGGAATATCTCAAGCGCAAAGCRAAAATATTGGGGCATACATCTGGATTGCCGTGGTATGATCTATTCGCACCAGTTGTAGAAAAGGATATGCCGTTTTCATACGAAGAAGGGGTTAAGTTTGTAACGAAACATTTCCGAACATTTAGCGACAACTTAGCTAATTTTGCCCACAAAGCTGTAGATAACGATTGGATAGATGTGTATCCGAAACCTGGAAAAGTTGGCGGAGCATTTTGCTCAGGACTTGGACCTATACGAGAGTGCCGTATTCTGCTAAACTACGGAAACACCATTAAGGATGTGAGTACCTTTGCCCACGAGCTAGGTCATGGTTTCCACAATCAATGTTTAGACAACGAGGCTTATCTAAATAGAAATTACCCTATGCCACTAGCCGAGACCGCCTCTATCATATGCGAAACAATAGTAAAGAAAGCGGCACTCTCAGAAGCTGGCCCGGAAGAAAAGCTCGCTATACTAGAAGCSGAAATATGCGGGGCGACACAAGTGATAGTAGATATATATAGCAGATATTTATTTGAGGAATCATTATTTGAAGCACGCAAAGACGGGTATGTATCAGTCGACGTCATCAAAGAGCTCATGACAGAAGCGCAAGAGAAGGCGTATGGCGATGGTTTAGACAAAAACTTCCTACACCCATATATGTGGACTTGGAAATCTCACTATTACAGCGCCAACAGAAATTACTATAATTTCCCATATGCATTTGGTTTACTATTTGCAAAGGGTCTCTATGCCAAATATCTAGAAGACAAAGTAAATTTCCCAACGCAATACGAAAAGCTACTATCAGTAACAGGCAAGATGAGCATCGAGGAAGTTGCCAATACGTTAAACATCAATGTTTCGCGCAAAGAATTTTGGCAGGCATCGCTCAGTCTTATAAAAGAGGATATCGAAGAATTTTTAAAATTGACAGATAAGTAAAATTTTTTAAGGACTCCAGCATTTTGGGGTCCTTTATTTATTGTTAGCAAAAGTGAAGGGRTGGCATATATCGCATCAGCTTTCGAAGATTTCGCATCGRCTTTCGAAGATTTCGCATCGGCTGCCGTAGATTTTGCATCGACTGCCGTAGATTTCGCATCGACTGCCGTAGATTTCGCATCGACTGCCGTAGATTTCGCATCAGCTTTCGAAGATTTCACGTTGGCTGCCGTAGATTTCACGTTGGCTGCCGTAGATTTCGCATCGGCTTTCGAAGATTTCGCATCAGCTGTCGAAGATTTCACGTTGGCTGCCGTAGATTTCGCATCGGCTTTCGAAGATTTCGCATCAGCTGTCGAAGATTTCACGTTGGCTGCCATAGATTTCGCATCGGCTTTCGAAGATTTCGCATCAGCTTTCGAAGATTTCGCATCATCTGCCATAGATTTCGCATCGGCTGCCATAGATTTTGCATCGGCTGCCGTAGATTTCGCATCGGCTCTCGAAGATTTTGCATCGGCTGCCATAGATTTCGCATTGGCTGCCATATATTTCGCATCAGCTGCCGTATATTTCGCATTAGCCTTCGAAGATTTCGCATCGGCTCTCGAAGATTTCGCATTGGCTGCCATATATTTCGCATTAGCCTTCGAAGATTTCGCATCGACTCTCGAAGATTTCGCATCGACTGCCGTAGATTTCGCATTGGCTGCCGTAGATTTCGCATCAGCCTTCGAAGATTTTGCATCGACTGCCGTAGATTTCGCATAAGCTCTCGAAGATTTTGCATCAGCTATCGAAGATTTCGCATCGACTTTCGAAGATTTCGCATCGGCTTTCGAAAATGTCGCATCAGCTGCCGTAGATTTTGCATCACCCTTCGAAGATTTCGCATCAGCTTTCGAAGATTTG
>NZ_ABEQ01000005.3 GCF_000171335.1 Candidatus Epulonipiscium viviparus | reverse complement strand
TACTTTTGATGCTACATGATTTATTGCAGCCACCTTTGCAGCCCGGACAACCGCCGCCATTTTTATGTTGCTTCACCAAAAAGCAGATTATTCCTCCCACTATAGCCACTATTACAAGTACCGCAATGACATTTCCCATAAGATTTTCTCCTCCCTACGCTGCCATGAATTGTGCTCTTTCTTTTTCTTTGGCTCTTTTTACAAGCATTATATAGGCGATTATTTCAATTGCAATGATTATTGCCGCAATTAACATTCCTATTCCAACAGTGCCATTTATAATTGCTCCAACCTGAGCCACAATCATCGCAAGAGTGTATCCGGTCAAAATTTGAAATCCGATTCCAATAGCAAGCCACTTCTTWTCTCCTATCTCAGAATTCATCGCTCCTATTGCCGCAAAGCATGGTGGCGTAAACAAATTTAATACCATAAACGCTATTGCAGTCTCCAAAGTAAATACTGATAGTAGCGGACTATTTGCAGATGCCAATGCTGTGCCAGAAACCGCATACATAACAGCCAAGCTTCCCACAACATTTTCCTTTGCAACAAAGCCAGTAAGCGTTGCCGCRCCCAGTTGCCACCCYGCCATTCCCAACGGAATAAGCAACGGGCTGATCAATCCTCCCACTGTCGCCAACATGCTCGCGTCAGCATGATCTACAAGTTGGAGCGAAAAATTATATGATTGCAATAGCCAAATAATCATATTGCATAGCACGATTATGGTTCCCGCTTTTACAATGAACGCCCATCCTTTTTCTAGCATCGATATACAGGCATTTTTTAAACTTGGTATTTTATATTCAGGAAGCTCAACRATAAACATTGACTTCGAATATTCTACTCTAAATATATTTTTAAGTATGAGACCAGAAATAATAATTATCACAATCGCAACAATATACATACTAGGGCCTACCCATGAATACTCTGGCAAAAACACGACACTAAACAATGCGATAATTGGAAGCTTCGCTCCACAAGGCACAAACGGAGTTAGTATCGCCGCCATCTTCTTCTCTTGCGGATTTTCGATAGTCCTTGTTGCCATAACTCCAGGAATTGCACAAGCAGATCCAACAACCATAGGTATAACAGATTTTCCAGACAATCCTATCTTCTTAAAATAAGTATCCATAACTACAGCAACTCTAGCCATATATCCACTATCTTCCAATAAACTTAAGCAGAAAAATAGCACCATAATTAAAGGAAGAAAACCAACAACCGCACCAAAGCCTGCAACAATTCCGTCCACAATTAACGCAGATAAAAATTCATTTACATTCATAGACGCCAGCAACGAATGAGCCGCCTCCGGCACCATCTCGCCAAAGACAACATCATTTAAATAGTCTGATAAACTACCTCCAACAAAACTTTGAGAAAACCAATACACGGCCCACATAACAAAAAAGAAAACCGGAATCCCCAAAACTTTATTCGCTACAACTTTATCTACCTTATCCGAAAATGTAAGTTCMTCAGATTTTTTAGCTCGAGTTTCGCATTCGTTTACRAGATCTTTTACCGCTTTAAATCGTTTTTTATCGAGGGTATCTTTTTCTTTTTTACTATTGATTTCTACCATCAACTCTGGCATAAAACACTCCTGCTCTTTTTTATCTTTGAGCTTTAGCGCAACCTTTACGAGAGTTTCCAAACCAGTTTTGTTAAGAGCCGATATCGCCACCACTTTGCATTTAAGCGTATCGGCCAACTTTTTGTTATCGATAATTATTTCTTTTTTGGCAATAGCATCTTGCTTGTTTAGCGCCACCACTACCGGAATACCCAGCTCTAGCAATTGRGTCGTAAAAAATAATCCGCGATTTAGATTTGCCGCATCCACAATATTTATTATTACATCTGGTTGCCCTTCTGTTATAAAATTTTTGGTGATTGCCTCTTCTTCCGTATATGGAGAAATTGAATACGCCCCCGGAAGATCTATTAACACAACTTCCTCACCTTCAGGCACATACATTTTCTTCAAAGGGTGTTCTTTCTTATCTATCGTAACACCCGACCAGTTTCCTACATGCCCTTGCTCTCCCGTTAGGGCATTATATAGTGTAGTTTTTCCGCTATTGGGATTTCCTGCCAATGCAATTTTTATCATAAAATATCCTCCTAGTTAGTCACATAATACAATACACTCTGCTATATTTTTATCAATTGCGTATCTGGTATCCTTTACGTTTATTACCCAATTATTACTTATTTTCGAAATGATAGTAATTTCTTCATCATCCATACATCCTAATGTACGCAGAAAAGTTGTTATCTTATCATTAGCAATTATCTCTTTGATCAAAAAAGTTGTTTTTATTGGCGCTTCTTTTAGTGTCATATCATTTCCTCCTTAAACAATCTTAACCAAGTTAGCTTAAACTAAATTATACTATTTGATTACAAATTTGTCAATATTATTATCATTTTTTTGCACAAAATTAAATATGTCCAAATTATGGTAAATTCGCAAAAAACATGTTATAATATTATCGTTAAAAATTTTTAGAAGGAGGTTTGTTCATGAATTTAGGATTCTCGATTCAAACTTTATTCAGCAAAAAAGATATTGTGGTAAAAGAGTTTTTAGCTGAAGGTGGACAAGGCAGCGTTTACAAAGTTCTTTACAACGGTGAAGAAAAAGCCCTTAAGTGGTACAAAAAATCTGCCTTAGGCAACAAAGCAAAGGCTCAACTGTTTTATGACAATCTCAAAAAAAATGTGGAACGCGGAACTCCAAGCGAAGATTTTCTTTGGCCAATCGATATCACTCACTGGCATCAAGATACGTTCGGATATATTATGAATTTAAAACCAGCAGAATATTATGAATTAACAGACTTTTTGCTGTGCACTGTTCGGTTTCGCTCCTATCGCCGCGTTACTGATGCTGCACTCAATATCGTTTCTGCTTTTAGGCAACTACATAATCAAGGATACAGCTATCAAGATTTAAACGATGGCAATTTTTTTATTAATCCTCAAAACGGCAAAATTTTGATTTGCGATAACGATAATGTAGCACCAAACGGTGAGGATACCGGCATTATCGGTAAGCCCAGATATATGGCGCCCGAAGTTGTTCTTGGCAAAACTAAACCCAACAACCTCAGTGACCGCTTTTCTATGTCTGTAATTTTATATGCTTTATTYTGCTTAAATCATCCATTGGAAGGCAAACGCCACATTGTTCCTGCACTCACTCCCAAAATTCAAGAAGAACTTTATGGCAGCAATCCCGTCTTTATAATGGATCCTAAAAATAAAAGCAATGGCCCCGATAAAATCATTCACCGAAACTCTCTACTAATCTGGCCAGCTCTTCCAGACTATATTAAAGAAATATTTCTCAAAGCTTTTAGCGAAAAATCGTTTACCAAGCCTTCTGCTAGACCCACCGAAATCGAATGGCTCAAAGTTTTTACCAGATTTCGAAGTAGTATTATTTCTTGCTCTTGCGGTAACGAAATTTTTGCCAACGGCGGTGTTGCCATATGTGAAAAATGCGGCCGCAACGCTGGTGTATCATTTGAACTCAATCTCGGTGAATACAGCATCCCCGCTCTAAAAGGCAGTCGAATTTATAAATGCCAAATTAGCATAACCGATGATAACCAGGCGTTAGACCCCGTTGCTTTAATTACACAAAACCCAAAATCTGGAAAACTWTTTATCGAAAACAAAAGCGGTCACAACTGGAATGCTATTACCTCCAAAGGTGAGCCACGCAAAGTTGCAACAAACGAAGCGGTCCCATTAAAAGAGGGAATCCAGTTAACCATAAACGAACAACCCATCTTCATCAACGCAAAGAAAGGAGTATAAACCATGCCAGCCATTAACGAAATAGACGAAATGCCACGCAAAGAACTTCATGTATTTTATGTATTAGACACTTCCGGAAGCATGACCGGCGTTCCAATTGCAGCTCTCAATACCGCAATGGAAGAATGCACCGTTGCGCTCAAAGATCTTGCAAAAAAAAATGCTGATGCAAAGCTCAAAATTGCCGTATTGGAGTTTAGTACGGGCGCTAAATGGGTTACATACAATGGCCCTGAATCACTCGACGACGAATTTGAGTGGGAGCATCTATCTGCAGGAGGGGTAACAGACATCGGAGCTGCCTTACGCGAACTTGATATCAAACTATCTCGCAACGGATTTTTAAAATCTATGACCGGTGCATTAATGCCAGTAATTATTTTTATGACCGATGGATATCCGACCGATGAATACGCTGCGGCATTAGCCGAGTTGCGCAAAAACCGTTGGTATACAAGCTCCACCAAGATTGGATTTGCTATCGGAGACGATGCCGATGCCGCTATCATATCATCTATAGTAGGCAACAGCGAAGCCGTAATCAAAACCAGTGATTTGGAATTATTTAAGCGCCTGATGAAATTTGTTACCGTACGCGCCAGCATGTTAGCATCTTCATCTCGCACTACCAGCAGCTTTGTCAACGGCTCTGCGATTGTCCAAGATGCTATAGACGACAACTCTCTACCCGCCAACATAATCGCAAACCTAGGCAATAATTCCAAATCTTCACAAGACGACGATGCCAACTGGGACAATAATAATAATTGGGACGATGATGATAATTGGTAAAATATGAGATTAATTACAGCTGCAGCTTCTGCCCAGATTCTGCAGTAAAATTTTTATTTTATTAATTGAGTATTAAGGAGGTTTTCATGAACAATACCGTACAAATACTTCGCAAAATATATGTTCAATACGGAGAAGAAGTTTTCAAAAATAAGTCTAAATTGAAAGGGTTGATTAATGATTTTATTAAAAACACAGATACACTAATGTTATTGCAGGCAGTCGACCACAACGTTGCCATCGATGTTATCGACAAGATTAAATTCAAAGACGATAATCTAGCAATACAGTTACTTGCCGAACACTTGTCTTCCAAATACTTTTGGCGYGAGGATGTTGCTCATACAGCAATACAATGCTTTGTTCAGGCCAAATTTGGAACAGCATATTCCTCTAAGTATCTCAAAACCAGAACCACGCAATCAATTTTGGACACGCATCACTCACTGTTTCATATAGCAAATCAAGTTCTTATAAAGTATCTCGGCAATCACGCAGATGCCATCATTCCAAATACCGTGATTTCTATAGACTCAAGAGCCTTTGCAGAATGTGAGTTAGCAACTGTTGTTATTCCACACAACCTTAAAATTATTGGCGCGGCCGCATTCTACCGCTGCACCAACCTCAAGCATATAAATATTCCAGCCGGTGTTTCTAGCATAGAAGACAGCACTTTCGAAGAATGTACACAACTAAAAACTGTATCTATTCCTGCAGGCATGACTTCTATTAGAAATTATTCTTTTGCGTATTGTAATAATTTGGAAACTTTAATTATACCAAACGGAGTCACTTCTATAGGAACGGCAGCCTTTTTGCATTGCGATAACCTCACTAGTATAAATATTCCAGAAACCGTTACTCACATTGGAGATTGGGCCTTTTATGGTTGCCCCAAATTGAAGACTATTAAAATTCCATCTGCAGTCAAATTTATAGGCAAAAACGCAATTCCCGCTGCCACGCAATCATTAAAAAGCAAAATTGTTTATTAACTTTTTTTACTAATTTAACATAGATATCTCCTATGTTTTAATATAAATAATAATATACCTACGAAAAACTCAACTATAAACTAAAGCGTTTTCTTATAAAAAATTACAAATTTTATTAAAAATATGGAGGAATTTAATATGAACGAAACAGCAACAGCACTTAATTTAATTTATACACAATATGGTGATGAATTTTTTCAAGATAAATCACAATTAAAACAAACAGTTAAAGATTCGTTAAAAAACAATGATGTCTCTATGCTAACGCTAGCAATAAATCAAAACGTTGCCACAATGCTAATCAACACAGTATCTTCGGTGGAAGATTATGATGCGATTACCGCTATAATAGATGAGCTTGTTTCCAAGTATATGTGGCAAAGAGATGTTGCCACAATTGCAGTAAATTACTTTGTACAAGCAAAATTTGGCAGCGCCTACACTCCTATAGCATATGAACCCGCTACTTCTGCAATTGCCGAAATACTACACGACAAAAATAAATTTCTTATAATAGACAGTCGCCTAATTAGGTATAAGGGCAAGCAAGAACACGTTACGATTCCAGCAGGCGTTACAACTATTTGCGAACGCGCATTTTACAATTGCCACACCGTACAGACTATCACGATATCTGCCAGCGTTACAACTATCGAAGACGAAGCTTTTGTCAATTGCRGTAATCTAACAATTATTGATATCCCAAAAAACGTAACATCTCTAGGCGCAAAGGCATTTAAGGATTGTGTCAATCTCACAACCGCAACAATTTCTACAGGCATTACCGCAATCAATGATGAAACCTTTTACAAATGTATTAATTTAACCACTGTAGATTTGGCCCCAAGCATAACCTCTATTGGCGCACACGCATTCTACAACTGTACTAATCTAATCGATATTACTATACCTACCAAAATTCAAACAATAGCCAATGCCGCATTCAAAAATTGTAAAAATCTTAAATCCATCAGCATCTGTGCAGGTGCAGTATCAATTGGTGACAGTGCATTTTGTGAATGTTCAAACTTAATCACTGCAGAAATATTGGAGGGCGTTACATCTGTTGGCACTGCTATATTTGAAAAATGTACTCAATTAGAATATATCGTTATTCCAGCGACATTAACAGAAATCCATTATACAAAAACYGAATTTACTCAAACAAGTATTCAAAAATTTCATCGAGACGCTACTAAAATGCAAGTTTTACTTCCTATAGACTCATTTTGGAAATTTTTCGTGTAAATAATAGCTAATATCTCTAACTTTATTATAACTTCAAAAGGGGGAATTGCAATGAACGAAACATCACAAGTACTTCATCAAATTTATACTCAATATGGTTCTGCAGTTTTTAAAGACAAACATAGATTGATATCATTCATTAAAGATTTATTAAATAATAAAGACACATATATGCTAACATTGGCAGTAAATCAGGGCGTTGCTATATCCATTATCGATACGGTCAACTCCGAAAACGATTCTCGAGCCATCGGCATAATTATTAGTGAATTAGTTTCTCGATACATGTGGCAAGACGATTTAGCTACAATGGTTGTTAACTATTTTGTATATGCTAAGTTCGGTAAATATGTCGAAACAAATATCACTATTGAGTCCGCTGCACCAAGCAATCTCCCTCCCCCTACAGATAACAATCAATTTCTTATAGCAAACAAAGTTTTGGTAAAATATAAGGGTGCTCTCGAAAATATTGCAATCCCATCAGGCGTCACTTCTATCGGAGACCGCGCTTTTTATAATTGCTCTAGCGTTCGAACTTTAACAATGCCTTCCAGCGTTTCATCTATAGGCAACGAAGCCTTTTTTAACTGCAGAAACTTGACTTCACTACAATTGCCATCAAAATTTAAGACCATTGGCGTTCGAGCATTTTTTAATTGTACCAGCCTTACGCATTTCACAATACCAAAAGGCGTCAAAGCTATACAAACCGAAACATTTAGCGATTGCAGAAGTCTAAAAACCGTCGATATCCCCTCCACGGTAGATGCCATCGGCGATTCTGCTTTTGACTGCTGCAGCAATATCGAATCTATCACCATTCCACGCAGCGTTCGCAATATTGGCAATTACGCCTTTAAAGGTTGCTCTATTTTGCGCTCTATCGAAACACCCGAAAGCGTTCGTAACATTGGCAACGAAGCCTTTGGCAATTGCTTTGAATTATGTAATGCCCAATTATTAGAGGGCGTTTCATCTATAGGCTTTTCAATTTTTAACGGCTGCCAAAAACTCGAATATATAGTTGTACCTTCTACACTAAAAACCATAAAAACTAAGATTACATCAAATAGATATGCCGACCAAACTGTATCTATTGCCAAGATGGAAGTCTTGGTACCTGGCGATAAAATTTGGAGTTTGTTAACTAAATCTTATTAAATTATTAATCGAAGAAAAGAGGAATTTCATTATGCTATACACTTTTAATCAGAGCGTACAAGGATATCATCATTGGATGCAAAACCAGCCTTTGCAAGATTATTCTGCATCATATACAGATCCTCGCAACCAATATCATATTGCAGTAGTCGCAGATGGCCACGGCTCCGTCGAATGTTTTCGCAGTGATGTTGGCTCTGCAATAGTCACCACAACCGCAATCAACTATCTAAAAAAATTTGCCGCAGCAGTATTAGAATCTCCCGATGCTATATACAATGACTTRCTATTTTCTGCTCCTAAGCGATGCAATTCTGTTCGTGCGCTAACCGATTCTATCGTTACCACTTGGAACTGTGCCGTTGTTGATCATTACCATAACAATATATCRCAAGCTTCTGMCAAAGACATTGCCACCATCTACGGCACCACTTTTATCGCGGCATTGCATCTGCCAAAATGTTTAATTTTATTTCAGCAAGGCGATGGAGAGTGCGTTATATTTTATGAAAACGGCAGGATCGCTCAACCCATTCCAAAGGATGAACGTTGCGTCGAAAATGTTACTTCTTCTATGTGCGACCCCGACGCTGCGACTAGAATTCGCACCAAAATTATCGACCTCGCAGAAACTCCTGTAGTTGCTTGCTTCTTGGGCACTGACGGCATATCCGATACATATTTAGATACATATCAGGCTTTTTCTGGTTCTCACTATCATATGGCAGGTGTACACACTTTTTATAAATTTTTATGCTTAGAGGTTTTAAAAAGTACCATCGATACTTCTCAATTTTTGTCTAATTTTTCAAGGTATGGAAAGTTTAGTCGAACAGGCAGTGGCGATGACGTCTCCGTTTCGGCAATAGTTGATATCGAAAAACTCGCTACATTTGCTGATAAATTCTGTAGAGAAATCGAAATTTATGCAATAGARGAAAAATTATATTGGAAACAAGACGARCTTCGCAGTAAAAGTCGAAAATATCAAATTTTATCTACTGCWGCAAAAAATGCCAAGCAAACTTTTGCTTATTCATTACCAAAATATTTAATCAAGAATAAATTYMATTCCAAACATACTGTAAAAATTTCCCTTACTCAACACAAAAAGAAAGTCGTAAAAATTAGCGCTCTGTTAAAGACAAATTCACAACCACAAAAGGCATTTCAAATTGCTCAGAAAAACTTTATTGCTTATAAAAAAATATATACTACTCTCGAAAATGAATGTATTGCTTTAGAAGAACAACTTAAACAATTAAAGGAAGGTGACTTCTAATGTTATTTACTTTTAACCAAACAGTATTAGGTCATTCTCATTYCACCAACAATCAAATTTGTCAGGATTATTCGACATCTTATAGCAATGTCGAAATGGGATATCACATAGCCGTAGTTGCAGATGGACATGGTTCCGACGAATGCTTCCGCAGCAATACGGGAGCGCGCTTTGCTGCCAAAACCGCTCTTAGTTCMTTGAAAAAACTTGCCGAATTAATTTTTTCTGATCCCGAATCAGCTGATAYTATTTACGAAGATTTGTTTCACCCCAATCCCAGACGGCAAATCATTTTGTCCTCTCTCACTCAAACCATCGTCGCCAAATGGAACGACAAAATAACTACTCATTACAACAACAACCCCATTTTATTCATTAACGAAAATTATCTATCCTTTCCCCCTAGAGATTTCATGGTACAATCAAGCCCCACCTATCCTCCTAGCATATATGGAACTACATTGATCGCCGCGTTGCAACTACCCAACTGCTTAATTCTATTGCAGCAAGGAGATGGCAGATGTATCATATTTTATGAAGATGGAACTGCAGATCAGCCGATTCCTTCGGACGTTCGATGCACCAAAAACATTACGACATCTATCTGCGACCCCGATGCTGCCGCTAGCATGCAATTCACAGTGATTAATCTAAAAGAAAAAAATATTGCCGCTTGTTTTTTGGGAACCGACGGTGTTGAAGATACATATCCTAACACATTTTACACAGAAAGTTTTAATTATATGAAAGGAGTTCACACGTTTTATAAACATGTTTGTGTTCAAATAATCGAAAAAACATATAATTTTAACAAATATTTCAAAAAACAACTAACTATTTTTAGCAAAAACGGATTATTTAGTTCCACAGGAAGCGGCGATGATATTTCTGTATCTGGAATAGTAGATTTACAAAAAATTTCTGCCTTGGCCGATCAATTCAAAACTGATGTTGCTATTTATAAATTAGAAGAAGAGTTACTCCACAAAGAAAACCAATTATATAATAAAGATAAAGAATATGATATTTTAAAGAAAAAGKTTGAAACGGCACAATCCGAACGGTTAAATTTTTTGCAAGATCTGTCCATTTTTATACCCTCTGTCGAACAACTTAATCATCTATCTTTATTAACTCAAAACCTCGCTACTGCCGAACAAAATTTTTCAGAATACAAATATAAATATAACGAATTATTAATAGAATACAGAAATTTAGAACAACAACTTATCAAATTGTTCTAATTTTCTATACCTTTTGCAAGTTTATAAAATATAAATTTCATTTTATATATTTTTTTATTTTTTTAAAATATAAATTCACTATTGACAATTATTCTTTAGCATGATATTATATTTTCAAATAACAGCAAAGGCGCTGCGAGCTATTTTGAGCTCACAGCGTCTTTTTTTTGTTTCCGAATGCATAGTTTGCGTATTTTTAATCATATTAAGTATAGACACATTACAATGTCGTAATGCAATTTGCAAACTATTTAATATCAATCATTTATTTTGATAATAAGGAGAGAAAACAATGAAAAATATTCCCGAGCTTTTTGGTTCAAAAGTGTTTAACGATAAAATAATGCAGGCTAGATTACCAAAAACAATCTATAAAGCGATCAACGAAACTGTTCAAAACGGCAAACCTCTCGAACTTAGTGTTGCTAATGTTGTTGCAAACGCAATGAAAGATTGGGCCACAGAACTTGGAGCAACTCACTTTACTCACTGGTTTCAGCCTATGACAGGTATTACTGCGGAAAAACACGATAGTTTTATTTCTCCAGATGGCAAAGGACAAATTATAATGGAATTTTCTGGCAAAGAACTAGTAAAAGGYGAGCCTGATGCATCCAGTTTTCCATCTGGTGGGCTTCGTGCCACTTTTGAAGCGCGCGGCTATACTATTTGGGACGTTTCTAGCTATGCATTTATCAAGGATGACACTCTTTGTATTCCAACTGCTTTTTGCTCATACAGCGGCGAAGCTCTAGACAAAAAGACTCCACTACTCCGTTCAATGGAGGCAGTTGATAAAGCTGCGACAAAATTTTTAAATATAATTGGCAAATCGGATGTTACCAAGGTTACCACCACTGTTGGTCCCGAGCAAGAATATTTCCTCATCGACAAAGAGATGTTCCTAAAAAGACCCGACTTAATATATACTGGTCGAACACTTTATGGCGCACGCCCTTCAAAAGGCCAGGAGCTTGATGATCACTATTTTGGTACTCTCAAATCTCGTGTTAGTGACTTTATGAAAGACTTCGATTCCGAGTTATGGATGCTYGGCATTCTCTCAAAAACTAAACACAATGAAGTTGCACCTGCTCAACACGAGCTCGCTCCTATATTTTCAACTACTAATATCGCAACGGATCACAATCAGCTGACTATGGAAATCGCCAAGAAAGTTGCAAACCGACACGGACTAACTTGCCTATTACACGAAAAACCATTCGCAGGAGTCAACGGCTCTGGTAAACACAACAACTGGTCTATGTCTACAAACACAGGCGAAAATCTTCTAGAACCTGGCAAAAATCCTTCTGAAAATACTCAATTTTTACTATTCTTAGCSGCAGTTGTTCAGGCYGTCGATGAGTATCAGGATCTYCTTAGAGTTAGTGTTGCTAGCGCGGCAAACGACCACAGATTGGGTGCTCACGAAGCTCCTCCTGCAATAGTTAGTATGTTTCTCGGCGATGAACTAAGCTCTATTATAGATAGTATCGTCACTGATACTGCATATACCAACCATGGCAGCTCAAAAATGGTCACTGCAGTAAGTGTTCTCCCTGATTTYAACAAAGAYACTACTGAYAGAAATCGTACTTCTCCGTTTGCGTTCACTGGAAACAAGTTTGAATTTAGAATGCTTGGCTCTGCGTTTTCTATTTCTGGACCAAACATTATTCTTAACACCATCGTTGCGGAAGTGCTAAATGAATTYTCCRAAAAACTCGAAGGTGCCAAAGATCTTGCAGCTGCCGAAGCCGCACTCATCAAAGATACTTTCACCAAACATCAACGCATTATCTTTAATGGCAACAACTACTCCGAAGAATGGGTCGAAGAAGCCAAAAAACGCGGTCTACTCAACTTAAAAACCACTGTTGATGCTCTTCCAACATTTATTTCACCTAAGAGCGTTGAGTTATTCACCAAAAATCATGTGTTCTCAGAAGCAGAATTGCATTCAAGATATGAAATTTTRTTAGAAGAGTATAGCAAGGTTATAAACATCGAAGCCCTCACCGCATCTGACATTGCTAAACAGTTGATACTTCCTGCATGTATGGCGTACCAAAAACAAGTGGTTGATCTCTTAAACGCTAAGCAATCTGCTGGAATACGCGCTATCACCGAGCAAACCATTGCAACTGATCTGGACGAATTATCCTATGATCTATTCGAGGAAATCAAAAAGCTCGACATAACTATCTTAGAAGCACACACCATAGCCGATACTCTTGCAAATGCGCAGTTCTATCGCGACAAAGTGCTTGCTGCTATGACTTCGGTGCGCACCATTGTTGATACGTTAGAGCTTAAAGTTGCGTCATCATACTGGCCGCTTCCGACTTATGGTGAATTATTATATAGCGTAAATTAATTTAAATTTTTTGTAACATTTAACTCACAACTTCATATATATATAAATGTAAACACTCACAAAGGCGTGTAGTTTTTCCTATTCGGAATGACTATACGCCTCTTTTTTTGCTAGAAAGGAGAATTGGTTATGGATGCTTTTGGAATTTGGTTTTTAATTGGAGCTGCATTAGTATTCTTCATGCAAGCGGGCTTCGCAATGGTAGAGACAGGCTTTACCCGAGCCAAAAACACCGGAAATATCATCATGAAAAATTTAATGGACTTCTGTCTCGGAACTATGGCTTTTGCATTTTTAGGATATGGACTTATGATGAGCGAAAACTATTTATTTGGAGTTATCGGTATTCCAGATTTGGACATTTTCTTCGATTATGCCAATTTTGAATGGTCCAGCTTTGTTTTTAATGTAGTCTTTTGCGCAACCACTGCAACCATCGTCTCCGGCGCTATGGCAGAGCGTACAAAGTTTAGTTCATATTTAATTTATAGCCTCATTTTAAGCTTGCTAGTATATCCAATCGAAGCTGGCTGGGTTTGGAATTCTCAAGGATGGCTATATCAAATRGGCTTTGTCGACTTCGCAGGTTCTGCTGTTATACATACCGTTGGYGGAATTTCTTCTTTAATAGGAATCAAATTTTTAGGAGCTCGAATCGGAAAATATGTAAAGGATCCTGCAACAGGCAATATCGTCGCAAAAGCTATTCCTGGMCACAACCTAACCATCGGAGCTTTGGGCTGCTTTATTTTATGGTTTGGCTGGTATGGATTTAATGGCGCAGCAGCTACTTCTATCGATGGAATCGGCGGCTTGGGCTCTATCTTTTTAACCACCACTATTGCTCCTGCCGCTGCGTCTTTATCAACTATGGCATACACTTGGATTAAGAACGGTAAACCCGATGTTTCGATGACGCTTAATGGTTCGTTGGCAGGATTAGTTGCAGTTACAGCTGGATGCGCTAGTTTCGATGCATTTGGCGCATTGATCGTTGGCCTAGTTGCTGGTATATTGGTTGTTGTAAGTATCGAGTTTATTGATATCAAACTTAAATTGGACGATCCAGTTGGTGCGGTTTCTGTTCATGGCGTAAACGGCATCTGGGGAACTTTAGCAGTAGGATTATTTGCCGTTGATGGCGGGCTTGTATATGGCGGAGGCACAGACTTATTACTCACTCAATTTGTTGGTATCGGATCAATCATTTTGTATACAGCAATTGTGATGACTATATTCTTCGCATTAATCGATCGATTCCATGGGCTTCGTGTATCTGCAGAAGAAGAAACTATCGGCTTAGACCTAAGCGAACACGCACTTGCTAGCAGCTACGCCGGATTTGCTATGACTTCGCTAGATATCGTTCCTACATTAATTTCAACCAAAGTAGAAACCGAGATTGTGCCTATTAATAAGGCGATACCTGTTGTTGACAACTCAAATCCTGGTGCACCAATCACCAAAGTTACCGTGATCACCAATCAGGCAAAATTTTATCAACTCAAGACTTCTCTCGAAGCAATTGGCATTACCGGAATGACTGTAATTCAGGTTTTAGGCTTTGGTATCCAAAAGGGTCAACCAGAGTATTATAGAGGTAACCCTATCGAGGCAACTCTTCTACCTAAGGTTAAAATCGAAATCGTCGTTTGCAAAATCCCTACCGAAACTGTTGTTGCTACTATTAAAACAGCATTATATACCGGACATATCGGTGATGGTAAGATTTTTGTACACGCAGTAGAGAATGTTCACAGAATTAGCACTGGTGAAGAAGGCTACGATGCGTTGCAAGATTAATATGTATGCCCCTCCTATTTATTAAGAGGGGATTTTTTTATTTTATGCTTACTTTGCTCTAAAAAAATATGGCATTTCGCGTTTATGCTGAGTTCTTGTATTCGCCGCTTCGATAATTTCTTGAGCCCTAGCGTTGGTTTTGCCAGTTTTGATATATTCTTCTATCTCATTATATGTTACACCCATTTCTTTCTCGTCTGTTTGGCCTTCCCATAACCCTGCAGATGGCGCTTTTGTTAATATGACGTTTGGCACTCCCAACTCTTTCCCAAATTCTAGCACCTCTTTAACTGTTAGGTCCGATAATGGATTAATGTCGTATGCCCCATCGCCCCATTTTGTAAAATATCCCATAACCATTTCGCTTAAATTGTCTGTCCCCACCACAAGGTAGTTCTTAGTTTGTGCTAGTGTATACAATGTGATCATTCGAAGTCGAGGCTTTATATTTGCTAACGCTATATCTCTTAACTCAAAGTCCACTTGGCTCGAAATAGATTTTTTCATCTGCTCGTAGCTATCTTTAAGCTCTACCACAAACAGTTCAACGCCAAATGCCTCTGCCACCATTTTTGCATGTTCTACATCTGCTGGATTTGAACTACACGGCATACTAACTCCCAATACTTTATCCGCACCTAACGCTTTTACACACAAAGCCGTTGTGACTGCAGAATCTTTTCCTCCGCTTATTCCTATCACAACTCCTGCTGCACCTGCCATTTTTACATAATCTCTAATAAACTCTAATCTTTGCTCTAAATGAAAATCCATCGTCTCATTCCTTTCAATATTTTATAACGCATGCTTTTCTATCTCACTCATTATTTCTTCTGGAGAGCATACAAAGTTTCCATACGCTTTCATTTCGTCTGTAGCGTGATCCATTACATAGCTTGTTTCTGCTAACTGCAACATTTCTATGTCATTATTATAATCACCAAATGCCATGACTTCGCTTGATTTTATGTTTAGCTTTTTCATAAGCATCTTCAAGCCTGCCCCCTTGTTTACTCCCATYGGTATAGCRTCAATCCAAAATTTTCCTGTAGCCACGAACATTGCTCTATCATTAAATCTTTTGTTTAATTCGTTACACACTTCGATCACTCTTCCATCTGTTACCCAAATAGATACCGAAACTATATCCTTTTCAATATCTTCAAATCGGTCTATATCTTTCATTGCAGTACAATAGTGTGCAACCTTTTCTCTGACTGTTACTATTTGCGGCAATAAATATGATTCGTATCTGCTATTGATAATCGGAAATACATTGTCTTGATCCAAAAATTCCATAACTTCTATCAACGTATCTTTTTGCAAAGTTTTAGTAAAAAGTTCTTTCCCTTTATAATTTACTACACCGCCATTCTCGGCTATAATCGCAATGTCGTTAATGAACGGAACAAACAAATGCTCTATTGCACTATAAGAACGGCCACTTGCCGGGACAAATAATATACCCTTTTTGATTAATTTAGTAATAATTTCATCTGCCCTTTCTGGCATTGTTTTGSTTAAYCCCAACAAAGTCCCATCAATATCAGTTGCTATTAATTTTATCATAAATCCTCCCTCRGCATMAAAAATGGCGTACTCATTAAACAYACACTGCTTTTCTTCAGCATTGCAATTTATTCAAGTACACCTCATTGTGTAAAATAATTATCTCTTAAGATCTTTAAACGCTTCTACCATGGCCAAAATATTTTCAGGAGGTACATCAAAAGCTAGTGCGTGAGTCGGTGCCATAATYAGTCCACCACCTGGCATCAGCACTTTTGCTATTTTGTCCACTTCTCCTCTAACTTCGTCCGGGCTCACGTAAGGCAATACTTGCTGAGTCGATATTCCTCCCCAAAATGCCAGTTTATTTCCATATTTTTCTTTAACTTCTTTGATATCATACACTTCTGGCTGAAATGTTTGGTAGCAATCTAACCCGATTTCTATCAGATCATCAAACAATTCATGGCAGTCGCCACACGAATGCTGAAGTACAAATAACCCCTTATCTTTTACTCTTTTATAGAGCTTTGCCATTTGTGGTTTTATATAAGTTCTCCAGTGCGCAAGACCCATTATCAATCCTCTTTGCTGCCCCCAATCATCACCAAAATATATTCCATCAAAATCATACTCGAGGGCAATATCAACTAAATGACAGTAGTAGTCGCCAATTTYATTAAAGAACTTCAATGTCTCTTCTGGAGACGAAACCATTCCACAAAGAACTTCTTCCATTCCCGCAATAGACCACGCACGCTCAAACATCAAAAAYCCAAAGCCATACATCAAAAATCTGTCGTCCTTCACTTTGTCTTTTGTCATTTCTTCGCACTCTTTACGAAGTCTCGCTTCATCACATTTAGGAAACACATAGTCATTATCTCCCATATCTTTTATCTGATACACATCTGGCAACCCGATATCTTTGTCTGCACCATTTCTATTCCATTCTACACCAAATTCATCCTTAAAATATCCTGGCTTTTCTGGCATTTCTGTTGGCCAGCCCCAATATTGCTTATAGTATAAAAACTCTCCCATTTTATGTTCTATCTCAGGATCTTTTGTATACTCAATCAGCTGCTCTAGCGCCTGTTCTGTAAAATCTAAATGATACGGAATAACTTCTGTTTCTATATGATTCAATGCATTAATCACAACTTCTCTTCTTGTCATAGTAGATATCCTTCCTGCACATATGATAATTACATCCATATTTTATCAAATTGCTTTACGTTCTTCAAGCAGTTTTCCAAATTTATTTAAAAATATCAAACAAACTTGCAATTCTCCTTTGCATATCGATTTGCCGTTCCGCATATAATAATATCACTCTACAACCAAATAGGACAGTTCGTGACCATCCTGTCTCTAAACAAAACTAGGACGAAGCACCCAACGTGCTTTAATTTTGATGCGTACAATTAGGTGCGCTTTTTTTATTATTTGGAGGTAATACATGAAACTAGAAAACGAAATTATGGAGCGCTACTCTGTTATAGAAAGTAAAAACAAACGCGAAATTGTACTCCTTCGCGGCCGCGGATGCAGCTGGAGGAAATGCCGATTCTGCGACTATCATCTCGACAGCTCCCCTAACCAAGAAGATAACGACTACTGCAACAAAGCTCAGCTCAGCAAAGTTACTGGCATCTACTCAAAATTAGAGGTCATCAACTCTGGCAGCTTTGTAGATTTATCCGATAMCACTCTCGGTCTCATACAAAAAATTTGCGTCGACCGAAATATAAAAGAAGTCCATTTTGAATGCCACTGGAATCATCGCAACAGCGTCCAAGCTCTCAAAGAACGTTTCCGCAATCTCGGCATCAATGTCAAGGTTAAGATTGGCATCGAAACATTCGATCTGCTTTTTCGCGAGAGCTATTTAGCCAAAGGCATAGACGAAGCCGACCCCAAARCAATTGCGCAATACTTCGACGAATGCTGTCTACTTCAAGGCATCCCTGCTCAAACCGCACCATCTATGATCGCAGATATAGAAACTGGCCTTAAATATTTTGAAAGAGTATGCATCAACATTATGCAAGCCAACGCTACACCCATTAAGCCCGACCCTCGAGTTGTTAAAATATTCCAAAACGAAGTTCTGCCACTATATATCGATAACGATCGCGTTGATATTTTAATGGAGAACACCGCATTTGGTGTAGGCGGAGTTACCACCAATCCCGTATCCTAATCTCTTGCCATTATTTTTAATACGAAAGGAGTTGCAATAATGCAAAACGAAATTGTTTTAGTTATAACACTTATATTAATTTATTCTGGAATCGTTATATTTTATAGGTTTTTAGGAAAAACGGGATTATATATGTGGACCGTTATCGCTACAATTGCCGCCAATATTGAGGTTCTAATCTTGGTCAATGCCTTTGGAATGGAGCAAACTTTAGGCAACGTACTTTTTGCATCTACATTTTTGGTAACCGATATTCTTTCCGAGCTTGAAGATAGACAAAGTGCGAATAGAGCGGTGCATTTCGGAATCATTGCAAGCATATCTTTTATATTGATCTCTCAATCTTGGTTTTTGTACATACCAAATTCTAGCGACTGGGCAATGCCATATCTACATGCGATATTTTCTAATACTCCACGACTTATGCTTGTTGGAATTGCGGTCTACGCGATTGCTCAACTTTTCGATGTGTGGCTATACCATCTTATTTGGAACAAAACAAGCAAAATCTTTGGCAACTCCAAAAAGGGGCTTTGGATTCGTAACAATTGCTCCACATTACTTTCTCAGCTTTTAAACACAGCTTTATTTACATTCGGCGCATTTGCTGGTGTATACGATTTTTCTACTTTGCTTAACATTCTTGTTTCATCATATGTAATATTTATAGCAACCAGCTTGTTAGATACTCCTGCTATATACATAGCGCGAAAGCTTAAAACCAAATAGGCAATAGTTTCTGCTGCAGCTTTTACGATAATTGCTTCTGCTGCAGCAAATAGCATTTTTTAGAGTGTACTATACTGTTCATCTATATACTCAATTGATTCTGATATAACTTTAGCTTCTAATATATCTTCTTCTATTATATGGTTTGTCTTTTTTGATATATCAGTGTAATCAGTATTTTCTGCGTCACGCCTTGCCATTTCGGATATTAGTCTCGCTTTCATTAATTCTGTATATTCTTCAATTTCTTTTAATTTACTTACTTCTAATATATCTGCGTCTTTTGTATTATCCCTCCATACTTTTTCGTCACAGTCAGTTTCTGTATATTCTATTTCTTTTGAAAAGATCTGCCGTATTATAGCTTTTATCTCTTTCCACTTACATGCAATCTTACCTCCGTTTGTTACTTCTTTATATGTTTTAACATTCATATTTTTAAATTCCTATATCTATATAAATTGCTTGTTTATCTCTTCTATTATTGGCACAACTTCTTCTTCCAATGCATCAAACTCTGCTATTAAAGCTATATAAATAGGTTTCTCCTCCCCTATGTTAATAGTACTCATCGCCACAACATATCCAGAGTTCTTTGTTTTCATTATTTCTGTATAGCACGAAAAACCTTTTCCGTTTGTTTCTATTGTYGACACTTCTTCTTCAAATTCCTCGTATATTCCGTGTAAGCCAGCTCCTCCAAACTGTTTAGATGCTCGCAGTGTATATTCCTTATTGTCCAAGTCAAAGTTAATTTGAGCTGTGACTTGTGCTATAATCGAATATTTAACATTTGACGCATCTTCCGGCGCTTTTATTGCTATTCCTAGCATTTCAAATTCGTTTGCACTTTCTACGTTTACAATTGGATTTATCATGTCTATTTGTTTTTCTATAACAGAGCTTTGCGCACATCCCGTTAATGCAATCATTACCATTGCCATTGCTGCAATAATTTTTTTCATTCTTTGCCTCCTTCACACATTTGTATATCTTTTATTATTGCCTTATATATCTATATCGAAACATTTTTAAAATATTTTTTAAGATATTTGTTATTATAATATTCTGGGYTGCGCAAATTGTTACACCTTAAATTCTACAATTTTTGTATTTTCAATAATAMTTTTCCGCGGTGTCAGCTTTTGTTACAAACTTCCACAAATCCATACACATATCATTTATATCTTTTGTTGCTTCCCATCCCAATATTTYTTTTGCTTTTGCAACATCAGCGAACGACGTCGCTACATCTCCTTCTCGTCGCGGACAGATTTTATAYTCAATCTTTTTACCAGATGCCTTTTCGAATGCGGCAATCACCTCTAATACGCTCGTACCATTTCCAGTACCCAAGTTTATTGCTTCTACRCCTCTGTTAGCCAGTACATACTCTAGCGCCTTGATATGCCCTCTTGCCAAATCCATAATATGCACATAGTCTCTTACTCCCGTTCCATCTGCAGTATCATAATCTCCGCCAAACACACTCAGGTGGTCCAACTTCTCTGTCGCCACTAACGCTATATACGGCAATAAATTACTAGGAGCACCATTTGGATTTTCGCCCAAGATTGCAGACTCGTGCGCACCTATCGGATTAAAATATCTCAGCGATACTACACTCCACGCATCGTCTGAAGCATATAAATCTTGTAGTATGTTTTCGATTATTATTTTTGTTGTTCCATATGGATTTGTCGCACATAACGGCATTGCCTCAACCAACGGCGAAGTGTTATTGATTCCATAGACTGTTGCAGAAGAAGAAAAAATTATATTCTTTACATTATTTTTTTTCATAATTTGCAACAAGTTTATCGTCCCYGTAATATTATTGTTATAATATAATAGYGGCATTCTAACAGATTCTCCTACTGCTTTTAAATTTGCAAAATGAACGACGCCCTCTATTACATGTTTATCAAATATTTTGTTTACATCTTCATAATTTAGTAAATCTAAATTATAAAACTCTGGTCTAACCCCCGTAATCTTCTCTATGCCATCTAACACCTCCACTTTAGAATTGCATAGGTTATCTAAAATTACAACTTCGTATCCTTCTTGGATAAGCAACACAGTTGTATGACTCCCTACATATCCCGTTCCACCTGTTACTAAAATTTTCATATTTATGTCCTCCCAAAACAAAATATTAATTGTTAACTTTTTATTATTTTAGCACAATATATAGCAATTATATTATTTTTCCATTGACTAATTTTTCAAATTATTATATAATGATCACATATTTGTAACTTGTATTTTTAAATCGTATGCCATATTTTCTAAATAAACATCTTAAAAGGAGCGATAATTTATGGGATTTTTTGACTTTTTAAAGTTTAATGAAAATAAATTTTTAACAAAAATAAACTCATATTCAGCTATCCAGAATAAAACATGGGCAGAATCCGAGTATGCTGATATTTCTTATGCCACTGATGCCTTTGATGAAATAGACTTTATATTAAAACATGCACCAAAGACATTTACACCAACACAATTAAATGATCTTATTGCGAAATATAAAATCGACAAGTATCAATCTCTTTATAAGGAAGACAAAGAAAAGCTCAAAGACTATAGAAGTAAAAATAAACTTCTATTTGAAAGCATCACTGTTGCTGATTATAAAGATGCGGAAACAACACTCAATAATATGGATAATGCATTGATATGTAGACTTCTCAAATTTGTAAACCGCAATAACAAAATTTTCGACATAGACAGTCCTCAAGTTGATTCCAGCGATTTAATTATTGTTGCATATCTAGATGAAATCCAAGAAACGGTTGGCGTTTTGCTTGCTTCTAATCCAAAATCAGAAATTCACAAAATTAAGGCACTATACATCACCGAAGATAACAGAGGCTACGGCTTTGGCAGATACGTCCTCGATAGTTTTCTCACTTCTACCAAAATTYCCCAATACCATTGCGATATGCCTCGGCTTTTAGATAGCTATTTACGCAACAGAGCGATTCCAAGTAAAGATGGTTTTATATACACCAACGACCCAGAATCTGTGAATACCTTTTATGAAAATCTCAAAGTTGAGTGTTCTGAAAACAACAAAACTATCCCATCATTAAAAGATTTTTTTGAATAGCACGATTTTTCTACTGCACTGGCTTTCGCTGGAGCAGTATTTTTTTTACGGTAAAAATATATCACCGAAGACAACAAAAGCTATCCCGTCATTAAAAGATTTTTTTGAATAGCACGATTTTTCTACTGCACTGGCTTTCGCTGGAGCAGTATTTTTTTTACGGTAAAAATATATCACCGAAGACAACAAAAGCTATCCCGTCATTAAAAGATTTTTTTGAATAGCACGATTTTTCTACTGCACTGGCTTTCGCTGGAGCAGTATTTTTTTTATRGTAAAATGTCACTAATGCATTTGTATAATTTTGGTTACTTTTCTTGTTGGCAAAATCTATCAATTAGTATATTATTAACGTAGTAATGAGCATACATTTTTTTACATTTCATATTGTTGAAGGGAGATGTTTTATGAAATTTGCAATGCAATTAGCTATTCTCGCAGTCGCAGCTTTTACTGCCGTTCCCGTTCTAGCTGTTTCTCAAAGTGATATYGACAACCACTCATTCGGAAAAGTTTCGTTCGAAGATGACGATAAGCAAACTCTTAAAATTACCACCARCTCTCCTCCTTGGGGATTTAGCGAATATTCTATAGAAGAGTTTATGCCAACCGATGGYAAAAATGCTCTTAAARCTCGATACGAAGCCGRCAGCTCCTCCATAATTCGAATCGCACCAGCAGATGGCGGCACCTGGGATTTTAGCGACAGCCGAATGGTTCTTGCATTCGATTTTACCAACACCAATGATCATGCCCAGAGAATCACCACTATATTTAGACATTCCGGCGGCACTACTGCATATATGAATGAAGTACCCGCAAACACCACCAACACCATGTATTGCATATTGGATCAAGATAAAATCCAACTCGGTGCCGACGTATTGCCAAGCCCGGTAGCCGGTGTAAACGGAATAGTTCTTAGCAACGGCTGGGGCAATATGAATTTTGATAAATCTACMGTTACTGCRATCGATTTGTCCTGGAGCCTTGGTGGCGATGTTGGATACTACACATTCGACAACTTTAGAATAGTAGAAAATCCTCTCCTCGATGTCTCAACAGCATACGCAGGAATCATCGATAAGTACGGGCAATACGCTCCCAAAACTTGGCCTAACAAAATTTTTAGCGATGAACAATTAAAAGAAGCACAGGCAGCCGAAGAAGCTCAAGTTGCTATCTGGAAAGCCGAACAGGAAGCGCGAACAGACCGCACCATTTATGGCGGCTACAAAAATGAAGCTTTGCGACAAGAAGCCACCGGCCATTTCTATACTACAAAAATCAATGATATTTGGACTCTAATAGAYCCAGAAGGATATCCATTTTTTTCCACAGGCTTTGGCATCGTTCGCAAAAACGGCAAAGACACTTGGGTAGATGGTCGCGAATATATGTTTCAAGAACTTCCAGCCAAGAACGGCGAATTTGCTGATCACTACGGCAGAGCCAGCGGACTTCAACCTCCTTTTGGCAAAAAAWCTGGCACCAGCTTCTCCTTTTACTCTATGAATCTTGAAAAAAAATATGGCGATGACTGGCTTCAAGACTGGGGCAAGATGGCCACCGATCGCTTCGAAGCTTGGGGTATCACTTCCCTCGGCGCTTGGGCAGAACCAGATTTATTTTTTGGTAAGGGCAGCATACATAAAACTCCATATACAGCATTTACCTGGACCACTGTTGCAAGCGGCAAGCATGTTCGACTATATGATTCGGTTCCCGATGCCTTCGACCCAGAATTCGAAAAATCCACCATTGCCGCAATCAARGATCARGCYGTTCGCTATGGCATACACGAGGACCCATAYTGCTTYGGCGTTTATGTTGACAACGAATATAAGTGGGGCAACAACATGTCAAACAACGCTTTAGTCAAAGCAATATTCGATGACGATGTTGCATCTGAAAAAAGCTATGCCAAGCGCCATTTTGTTGCAGTACTCGAAGACAAATACGGCTCCATCTCTGCACTAAATTCGGCATGGGGCAGCAACCTCTCATCTTTTGCAGAGCTTGGAAAACCATATACTGGAAAAATCTCAGCCGAGGATGCATCTATGGTTGTTAGCCAATTAGCAGATCAGTATTACAAAACTGTTGATAGCGTTATAGCGGAGCTGCTCCCAGGCACAATGTACCTCGGCTCCAGAAATACCGAGTGGGGCACTCCTATAGAAGTAATTCACTCTGCAATTAAGTATGTSGATGTTCTAAGTTTCAATAACTACAACGTAGATGTACATCGTGAAAACTTTAAATTCGAAGAATATGATATGCCAATGATCATCGGCGAATTTGGATTTGGCGCCAGCGACGCAGGACACTTTAGCGCAACCGGGACATCATTACCTTCGCAACAAGCAAGGGGCGATGCATATATAAATTACGTCGAGTCTGCACTCAAGAGCGGAAAATTTGTTGGTACACACTGGTTTCAATACTACGACGAACCGATTCTTGGCCGTTCTTGGGATGGYGAAAATTTCAATGCAGGATTTATAGATGTAACCGACCAGCCTTATCCCGAGCTAGTTGATGCGGCGCGATATATATACGACACAATGTACGAAACAATGTTTAACCATATTCCTATGACCAATATTCACAACACACAATCTAGCATCGCGTTGGCAGCTGGCGAAACTGCAACCATCGAAACCCTCACAACTCCCGCAAATCTAAACGAAGACGTAAGCTATTATAGCASCAACTTATACGTCGCAACCGTTGATGAAAACGGAGTTGTTACCGCAGTCGGCGATGGAGATGCCACGATAGTTACCAAGAATGCCAACGATTTATTTGTCGTTACCTCTACAAACGTAGTTGTCGGTGACGGCGCCGCACCTGCTTCTGTGAGATTCACTGCAAARGAGCTAACGATGATTCCCGGAACAACACTCAACCTTAAGGATCAGCTCAAATTGGATAATGCTACCAATCTCAAGTGGAAAACTTCCAAAAAGGCCATTGCCACAGTTGACGAAAACGGCATTCTAACAGCACATGCTCCTGGGCGCATTAACGTTGTTGTAGAAGATAAAAACAGCTTTGCMACCGATTCRATCAGCATCGTAGTTCAATCTAAATAAAAATACACATTATTGACATTATTGAAGGGAGATAATTTTATGAAATTAGCAATGCAACTAGCTATTCTAGCAGTTACMGCTTTTACTGCCATTCCCACTTTGGCTGTTTCGCAACGAGATATCGATAACCACTCATTCGGAGCCGTTTCATTTGAAAATGATGATAAGCAAACGTTTAAATTTTCCACCAGCTCTCCTCCTTGGGGATTTAGCGAATATTCTATAGAAGAATTTATGCCAACCGATGGAGATAACGCACTTAAAGTTCGATACGAAGCCGGCAGTTCATCGCTGATCCGAATCGCGCCATCCAACGGTGGCACTTGGGACTTTAGCGACAACCGAATGGTCCTTGCATTTGACGTCACAAATACCAACGAATACACACAAAGACTCAATACCGTTTTTAGATATCAAGGCGGGACCACTGCATATGTAAATGTCATTCCTCCAAATACTACCAAAACTATGTATTGCGTATTGGACCAAGACAAGATTCAGCTCGGTGCCGATGCGCTACCAAGTCCGATAGCAGAAGACGGCATAATCCCGGGTCCTGGCTGGGGCAACGTCAATTTTGATAAATCTAAAATTACCGGAATTGACTTATCTTGGAGTGTTGGTGGCGATGTCGGATACTACACATTCGACAACTTTAGAATAGTAGAAAATCCTCTTCTCGATGTCTCAACAGCATACGCGGGAATAGTTGATAAGTACGGGCAATACGCTCTTAAAACTTGGCCTAACAAAATTTTTAGCGATGCACAACTCAAAGAAGCGCAGGCAGCCGAAGAAGCTCAAGTTGCTATTTGGAAAGCTGAGCAAGAAGCGCGAACAGACCGCACTATTTATGGCGGCTACAAAAACGAAGCTTTGCGACAAGAAGCCACCGGCCATTTCTACACCACAAAAATCAACGACATTTGGACTCTAATAGATCCAGAGGGCTACCCATTTTTCTCAACCGGGTTTGGCATTGTTCGCAAAAACGGAATGGACACTTGGATCGATGGTCGCAACTATATGTTCCAGGAACTTCCAGCCAAGAACGGCGAATTTGCTGATCACTACGGCAAAGCCAGCGGAATGCAAGCTCCTTTTGGTCAAAAATATGGCACCAGCTTCTCTTTCTACTCTATGAATCTTGAAAAAAAATATGGCAGCGACTGGCTTCAAGACTGGGGCGACATGGCCATCGATCGATTCGAAGCTTGGGGCCTTACTTCTTTGGGAGCTTGGGCAGAACCCGATTTATTTTTCGGCAAGGGTGATACACATAAAACTCCATACGCAGCATTCACCTGGACCACCGTTTCGAGCGGCAAACACGTGAGGCTTCATGATACAATTCCCGATGCCTTCGATCCAGAATTCGAAAAATCCACCGTTGCCGCAATCAAGGATCAGGCCGTTCGCTACGGTATACACGAAGATCCATACTGCTTTGGCGTTTATGTTGACAACGAATATCCGTGGGGCACAAATATGACCAATAATAATCTAGTCAAAGCAATATTCGATGACGATGTTGCATCTGAAAAAAGCTATGCCAAGCGCCATTTCGTTGCCGTACTCGAAGATAAATATGGCTCCATCTCTGCACTAAACTCAGCCTGGGGTAGCAATCTCTCATCTTTTGCAGAGCTTGGAAAACCATATACTGGAAAAATCGCAGCCGAGGACGCATCTATGGTGGTTAGCCAGCTGTCAGACCAATATTACAAAGTCGTTGACAGCGTTGTCACAGAGCTCCTTCCAGGCACAATGTACCTCGGCTCCCGAAATACCGAGTGGGGCACTCCTATAGAAGTAATTCACTCTGCCATCAAGTATGTGGATATCCTGAGTTTCAACAACTACAATCCAGATGTGCAGCGCGAAAGTTTTAAATTCGAAGAATACGATATGCCAATGATCATCGGTGAGTTTTGCTTTAGTGCAACAGACGCTGGACACTTTAGCCCAACAACTATGGCCGTATCGTCGCAACAAGACAGAGCAGATGCCTATATAAATTACGTTGAGTCCGCACTCAAAAGCGGAAAATTTGTTGGAGTTCATTGGTTTCAATACTACGACGAGCCTATTCTTGGACGCTCTTGGGACGGGGAAAATTTCAATTTGGGATTTGTTGATGTAACAGATCAGCCTTATATGGAGCTAGTCGATGCGTCTAGATATGTCTACGACACGATGTACGACACGATGTTCACCCAAATTCCGATGACCAACATCCAAAACGAGCAAACCAGCATCGATTTGAGAGTCGGCCAAACTGCAACAATCGAAACCGCCACAACTCCTGCAAACCTAAACGAAGACGTAAGCTATTATAGTACCAACTTATACGTCGCAACCGTTGATGAAAACGGAGTTGTTACCGCAGTCGGCGATGGAGATGCCACAATAGTTACCAAGAATGCCAACGATTTATTCGTCGTTACCTCTACAAACGTAGTCGTTGGTGACGGCACCGAGCCCGCTTCCATACGCTTTGCCGATAACGCAAAAGAACTAACGCTAGCAGCTGGGTCAACGCTGGACCTTAAGAATCAGCTCAAATTGGACGGCGTCAATGCAGCCAACATCACATGGAAAACTTCCAAAAAGGCAATTGCCACCATTGAGAACGGCGTCGTTACTGCACATGCTCCTGGACGCATCAACATCGTTGCCGAGGAGAAAAACGGCTTTGCAACAGATTCGATCAGCATAGTAGTTCAATAATTTCAATATTTATCAAATTAGGAGGATATCATGAAACTAGCACAAAAATTAGCAATTATAGCATTGGGAGCATTTACTTTAATGCCCGTTTTAGCCGAGGGCGTTGCCAACAAGGATGCCAACGTAACTGCCGAAGAAATAGCAAACCACTCTTTTCAGCCTATATCTTTTGAGAACCTCACTGCTGAAAATGTAAAAATTTCGGCCGGCAACAAAGTTGATTATACTATAGAGCCATTCCATGCGACAGACGGTGAAAACGCACTAAAGGTACGGTTTACTGACGGTGGCAATGCGTCGATTACTATCGCTCCAGCAAATGGCAAATCCTGGGATTTTAGTGATAACAGAATGGTGTTGGCATTCGATATTACCAACCCAAACGACAGAACGCATCGACTCACCACAACCATCAAATATGCTGGTGGCTCCAAAGCATATATGAACTCAATTTCGCCACAATCTACTCACACCGTGTATTGCGTATTGGACGAAAGCCTGAGACAACAAGGGGCAGACGCATTGCCTAGCCCTATCGGATTTGACGGAATTATTCCCGGAGAAGGTTGGGGGGCTATGAACAACCCTTCAGAGATCACAGGAATAACTCTTGCCTGGAGCGTTAACGGGCCGGTTGGCTACTATTCATTTGACAACTTTAGAGTTGTAGAAAATCCTCTCTATAATATAGAAGAAACTTATGCAAATATCGTCGACAAATATGGCCAATACGCGCCAAAAGACTGGGCTAACAAGATTTTTAGCGATGAGCAATTAAAAGACGCACAAGCTGAAGAAGAAGCGCAAGTTGCAATTTGGAAAGCCGAGCAAGAAGCGCGAACAGACAGAACCGTTTATGGCGGCTACAAAAACGAAGCATTGCGCCAGGAAGCTACCGGTCATTTTTACCCTACCAAAATTGATGGAGCGTGGACTTTAATAGACCCAGAAGGCTATCCTTACTTTGCCACAGGATTTGGAATCGTTCGCAAAAACGGAATGGACACTTGGGTTCAGGGTCGCGAATACATGTTCGAAGAACTTCCAGAGCGCAACGGCGAGTTTAAGGAACACTTTGGCAGAGCCAGCGGAATGCAACCTCCTCATGGTCAAAAGAGCGGCACTTCTTTTTCGTTTTACTCTATGAATCTCGAAAAGAAATATGGCAACGACTGGCTTACGGATTGGGGCAAAATGGCAACCGATCGATTTAAAGCTTGGGGGATCACTTCTATCGGCGCCTGGGCAGAGCCATCACTATTTTTTGGCAAGGGCGATCAGCACAAAACCCCTTATACTGCATTCACTTGGACTACGGTAAATAGTGGAAAACATGTTCGATTATACGATACCGTTCCAGATGCATTCGATCCAGAATTTGAAAAATCCACCATTGCTGCAATCAAGGACCAAGCCGTTCGCTTTGGCATACACAAGGACCCTTATTGCTTCGGCGTCTATGTTGATAACGAATATAAGTGGGGCAACAATATGGCAAACAATCCTCTAGTCGATGCGATTTTTGATGATGACATCGCCAATGAAAAGGCCTATGCTAAGCGCCACTTTATGACTGTTTTCGAAGACAAATACGAAACCATCGAAGCGCTCAACAAATCATGGGGCACAAACTTCGCATCGTTTGAGGAGTTCGGCAAACCGTATAAGGGTGACATTCCTGCCGCCGACGCATCAATGGTTGTTAGCGTACTTTCTGATCGATATTACGCCGTTGTAGATAAGGTCGTTACCGAGCTCCTTCCCGGAACTATGTACCTAGGATCTCGAAACACCGAGTGGGGCACTCCTATAGAGGTAATAAAGTCGGCAATCAATTACGTCGATATTCTTAGCTTTAATAACTACAACATAGATATTCAGCGCGAAAATTTTAAATTCGAAGAGTACGACATGCCAATGATCATCGGAGAGTTCTGTTTTTCTGCAACTGATATGGGTCCATTTAGCCCAACAACAATGGCAGTGGTCGACCAACAAGCCAGAGCAGATGCGTATACAAACTATGTGGAGTCTGCGTTAAAAAGTGGCAAATTCGTTGGAGTACATTGGTTTCAATATTATGATGAGCCAATTTTGGGACGTTCTTGGGATGGTGAAAACTTCAATTTAGGTTTTGTAGACGTAACCGATCAACCTTATATGGAGCTTGTGAACGCATCTCGCGAATTGTACGATACTATGTATGAAACCAAATTTAGCCATGTGCCTATGACCAACATCAAAAACGTTCAAACTCAGGTAACGCTCGACGTTGGCTCTTCTATTGCGCTCGATACTATTACATCTCCTCGCAACTTGAACGCAGACGTGAGCTACTTTAGCACAAATAAATACGTCGCCACAGTGGATGACGCTGGCGTTGTTACTGCAGTTGGCGATGGTACTGCAACCATAATTACAAAAAATGCCAATGATCTATTCGTCACCACTTCTACAAACGTCACCGTCGGCGATACACAAAATTTAGATTCCGTGAGATTTGCTGATACCGCAAAAGAGATTGTACTTCAAACTGGCACTGCCATCGACTTAAAAGAATATCTATCGCTAGAAGGACTTTCCGCTTCCGATTTATCTTGGAAATCTTCTAAGAAGGCCATAGCAACAGTTTCAAATGGCATAGTTTCTGCTCACAACGGCGGCCGCGTTAATATYGTTGTCAAAGATAAAAATGGCTTTGCAACAGACTCGGTTAACATTACCGTTCGATAAAATACAAAGAAGCCAATAGTTGTTCACGCTACTGGCTTTTTTTGATGCTATTCTACTGTTACTGATTTTGCAAGATTTCTGGGTTTATCGATATCCAAATCGCGGCTCAGTGCGGCATAGTATGCCATCAATTGGCACGGAACTATTGTAACTAGCGGTGATAAAATCGGGTTTACATCTTCTATCACAATTTGATCCCCCACTGCGCTCAACGATTTTAACGCAATAATGATCGYCTTTGCTCCTCTCGATTTCACTTCTTTTATGTTGGATCTCGTATTTAGGTTGATGTTTTCTTGCGAGATTATCGCAACGACAGGAGTGTCATCTTCGATTAAGGCTATAGTTCCGTGTTTTAATTCTCCCGCCGCAAAGCCTTCCGTTTGTATATACGAAACCTCTTTTAGCTTGAGCGCGGCTTCCACTGCAACATAATAGTCGATATTTCTTCCTATATAAAAGCAATTGCGTTTGGTTAGATAGTTCTCTGCCAACTCTTTGTATGCCGCCTTATTGTTAGTTATTATTTCTAATGCATTTACCACGATGGAAATATCAGCTTTTATCGATTCAGCATCTACTCCTGCCTCTTTCGCTGCAAGTATCGCCATTACTGCAATTTGTGCGGTATATGCCTTTGTCGATGCAACCGCTATTTCTACTCCCGCATATAGTAATAGCGTATTGTCCGCTTCTCTTGAGAGTGTCGACCCCTTTACATTGGTTATAGTAAGTGATCTATAGCCTAATTTTTTGATCTTCACTAGTACTGCTCTACTATCTGCAGTTTCTCCCGATTGCGATAAAAAAATAAATAATGGCTTTTTGCTTAAAATTGGCGTGTTATATACAAACTCTGATGCTATATGAACTTCTGCTGGTATTTTGGCTATTTGCTCGAACAGTTGTTTTCCTACAAGCCCTGCGTTCATACTTGTACCTGCAGCAATGATGTAGATTCTGTCAGTTTCATTCAGTACATCCGTGATTTTTGGGTCTATGCTATACCCCGCCTCATCAAAATATTCTTGTACTATTCTTCTTAATACAAACGGTTGCTCATCTATTTCTTTTAGCATATAGTGAGAATATATTCCTTTTTCCATATCTGCAGCATCGAGGGTTTCTGTATATGGCGAACGYTCTACTTTTATTCCCAGCATTGTATAGATGGCCACTTCTGTAGCTGTTAAAACAACAAATTCGCCATCGTTTAATTCAATMAACTTRTTTGTATATTTTATTACACTCATAGCATCCGAGCCTATCATGTTAAAGTCATCTTCTACGCCTAGCAAAAGCGGAGACTTGTTTTTTGCAGCATACATTCGGTCCGGCATGTCTCCATCAATTATTCCCAAAGCATACGACCCCTTTAGCAAACTCATTACGTGGCGTATCGCAACTTCTACCGCCTCTCCTTCTTCAACAAACTTTTCGATTAACGCTACTATTATTTCTGTATCTGTGTCCGAAACAAATTTGTAATCACTTAAATATGTTGCTCGTAATTCTGACTCATTTTCTATTACACCATTATGAACTATTGTAAATCGTCCGTTATTACTCTGATGAGGATGCGCATTTATTTGGCTAGGTTTTCCATGAGTTGCCCATCTAGTATGACCTATGCCCATTTTGGCATCAAATTCCAGATCTACTAAAGTTCTCAAATGCGCCACTCTTCCTTCATCTTTATATACCAGCACTTCTTCTGATGCTAAGCAAATTCCTGCCGAATCATAGCCTCTATACTCAAGCTTACTTAGCCCRTCMAGTAAAACTTCGGCAACATTATTTTTATATCCTTGTCCTATATAACCAACTATTCCACACATATTCTTCCTCCATTTTATTTAAATTTTGTCTATTCTATAACATATTCTTAAATAACTAACATTGTGACAACAAATTTTTCAAGTGCTTGCTTAATAATTGTATAAAAAAGTACACTAGTTAATATACTATAAATATAACTTTAACGGGGGGTTTAGATATGGACATAGAATTAATATTACCAAGCCTAACTACAATATTTGTTTTACTCATCGTAGGATTCGTTTGCGGAAAATTCGGTTTTTCTGATACAGATTTCACAAAAAAACTCACTTCATTGCTCTTAAAAACTATTTTACCCGTCAATATCTTTTTCGCTATTGTACAACCATTTGACCAAAATAAACTAGTAAATTGTATATTTATTTTATTTTTATCATTTGGCGTGTATATTTGTGCACATATATTGGCAATTATAATTACAAAAGTTCTTCGCATCTCAGACTCAGAAAAAGGCCTTTGGAAATTTGCTATGGTGTTTCCCAATTGCGCATTTATAGGTTTCCCAATATTGGATGCCGTAATCGGGTCTGATGGTATTTTTTATGGCGGCATTGCTAATATTGCCTATAATGTTTATGCTTTTACAGTCGGAATCTTTATGATCAATAGTTCCAACAAAGGCAAGCACAAAATCAAATTTAAGGAAATATACCTAAACCCTGTTAATATCGCAACTGCTATTGGCTTGGTATGCTTTATATCTAGCGTTGGTGTTCCTAATGTCATTGCCGAACCTCTTATGGTATACGGAAGCCTTATGACCCCCCTTTCGATGTTTATTCTTGGAGCCACTCTTTCTAGAATGAACATTAGAGAATCATTATTAAATTTTCGAGCATATGCTATAAATTTCTTTAGATTAATTTTTGTTCCTGTTATTATCTCTAGCATAATTATTATTTTACCGATAGATCAAGTTTTAAAAGAAGTTCTTGTAGTTCTTGCGGCAATGCCGGCAGCTACCATGACTTTGTTATTTGCAGAACAATACGATTGCGATGTAAAACTTGCTGCTAGTATTGTATTTATAAGCAATATTTTATGCATGATCACTATTCCAGTTTTGCTTGTAGTTTTATTTTAAAAATGTTATACTTAAGGCTTAGTAAAAATTAGGTAATTAAAAGGGTATTAGAAAAATATTATATAATAAAGGGAGAACAACGATGATTACAAACCAAGTATTACAAAATATAGTAGATGGATTAAAAATGATTACCAGACGTGATATATGTATTTTAGATGCTGAGGCCAAAGTAGTTGCCACAACAGGAGAAAGCCTTTTGGGCGAATATAAAGAAGAAGTTAGTGCCTTTATTGTTTCTGCAGCTGACAGTCAAGAGATGCTTGGTTCTTTTTATGTAAAAGTATTCGATGAATATATTGTCGAATATATTGTTGCAGTAAAAGGAGGCGATGATGAAGCATACAAACTTGGCAAAATGACTGCGTTTCAAATCAAAAACTTGCTTATCGCATATAAAGAACGCTTCGATAAAGATAATTTTATTAAAAACCTTTTGCTAGACAATTTGTTGCTAGTTGATATTTATAACAGGGCTAAAAAACTGCACGTCGAAAACTCTGTACCCAGAGTAGTATATCTAATAGAAAATGTTGATGTTGGAGAAGTTAGTATCACAGAAACAGTTAGAAGTCTTTTTCCGGATAAGAATCTAGACTTTGTCACTGCCGTTGATGATAAAAGCATCATTTTGGTTAAAGCTCTTGAATCTAAAAACGAAGAAGAAGTCCAAGAACACGCTGATATTATATATAACACACTATTATCAGAAGCTTTAATTCAAGTTGCTATTGGTGTGGGGACTGTTGTATACGACCTRAAAGATGTTTCCAATTCTTACAAAGAAGCTGCCATGTCCTTAGAAGTTGGAAAAATTTTCAATTACGAAGCAAAAATTTCTACCTATTCAAAACTTGGTGTTGGGCGAATCATCTACCAACTACCTGTCACTTTGTGCCGCATGTTTATCGACGAAGTATTAAAAGGCAAAAAGATCACACACTTCGACGAAGAAACTCTCTCAACAGTAAACAAATTTTTTGAAAACTCTTTAAATGTTTCCGAAACCTCCAGACAGTTATATATTCACAGAAATACTTTGGTATATAGATTAGATAAACTTCTTAAAATGACCGGTCTTGATCTTCGTGAGTTTGACGATGCTATTGTTTTCAAAATCACTATAATGGTTAGTCAATATATGGACTATATGGAAAAGCAAAGTATGCCTAAAATATAAACCATAAGATTGGAGAAACAAATGATAGAATTAGCACAAGTTTCTAAAATTTATTCTAACGGAGCGATCGGTCTCAAGACCACTTCGCTTCACATCAAGAAAGGAGAATTTGTATTTGTTACTGGAAATAGCGGTTCTGGCAAATCATCATTTCTTAAATTGATACTTAAAGAAATAGAACCATCAACTGGCATCATTACTGTTAATGGCCGTAATATAGAAAATTTGATACATCGTCAGATCCCCTATTATAGACGACAAATCGGTGTCGTTTTTCAAGATTTTAGATTACTTTATAACAAAACAGTATTTGACAACGTAGCATTTGCTATGCGGGTTATTGGTGCAAAGAAAAAGCATATCAAATATCAGGTACCTATGGCCCTAGCATTAGTGGGGCTATCCAAAAAAGCCAACTGCTACCCCAACGAACTATCCGGAGGAGAGCAGCAGCGCACAGCCATCGCAAGAGCTATCGTTAATAATAACCCTATATTAATAGCAGACGAACCTACCGGAAATCTCGACCCCTCTACTGCGTGGGACATTATGAAACTGCTCTTGGATATAAATAGCAGAGGCGTCACAGTATTAGTCGCATCGCACGAGAGTGACATAGTGACTACATTTAAAAAACGCGTACTAGAGCTTCAAAACGGCGAGATTATAAGCGATCAAAATAATGGTGGATATGGCCAGGAGGAAGAATATGTTTAGTTATCTTCTGGGCGAAGGCATCAAAGGACTATTTAAAAATAAAATGATGACCTTTGCCTCTATTACTACTATAGTTTTATCACTTTTAACTCTAGGAATTTCATATTCTATAGCAATTAACCTTGAATATTTGGTATTACAAATAGAAGACCAGATAGGAATAAGCGTCTATCTAGATGATGCATTTAACAATCAAAATATCCTAGAATTACAAGAAACTATAAAAAATTTAAAATATGTAAAAACAGTAGACTTTATCTCAAAAGATATGGCGCTTAAAACTTTTGCAGGAGACGATTCTTTGCTATATGAAGAATTTAAAGACGACAATCCGCTTCCTGCATCTTTCGAAATTAAATCTACTAATGTGGATTTTCAAAGAGTTGTTGTATCACAATTAGAGCAATTGGGCTTGGACGCCACGTATTTTGTAACTGAAACTCAGGCATTCCTGTCGCTTAATTCTTATATACAACGCTTTTCATTAATATTTATTAGTATACTTATAATTATATCGCTCTTGCTAATTACCAACACAATTAGATTAGCTGTTTTTGTTCATAAAAAAGAGATAGAAATCAAGAAATTTTTGGGAGCAACAGATAATTTCATTCGGATCCCCTTTGTAATAGAAGGAATTTTGATAGGACTTATCGGCGCAACCATTCCTAGTTTTTGTATATACTATATTTACAGATTTGCAGCAGATAAATTAACTTTGGCACTTTCTGACATTATTAATGGTCTTGTTCTCCAAGATCTTAATTTGGTTATGGCTTGGCTTTTACCTGTTTATTTTGCATTAGCAATTAGCATCAGTGTGATAGGAAGCATTATTGCTATTAGCAAACATCTGAAGGTGTAGCCTATGAAAAGACATTTATTATTCATCGGTCTTTTTATATTTGGACTGGAGTCTTTTTTGTTTGCTACAACATCGGACACACCTGCGACCAAAAATTCTGACTCTACCGAAAACACCGCTAATGCTTCAGACGTTAAAGTAGATTCTAGCGTTGATAACACTGCTCCAGCCACTGATAACGCTACATCATCTGATAATAATTCTACAGACGTTAAAGTAGATTCTAGCACCGAAAATGCTCCTAAACAAACTCATTCTGGACCTACTGCAGAACAGCTAAAAGCTCGAGAAGAAGAAAAACGCAAATTTGAAGAGCACCAAAAGCAAGTAGCAGCAGAACTTAAAATTAAGAAATTAGAATTAGAAAGTAACCAAGATGATATAGAAAAAACTCAACAAGTTATCGATATCAACTTGCAACAACAAGATTTGATAAATGCCGAAATCGATCAATTAGATTTGCAGATCATAACTTTGGAAGAAGAAATCAAGTTATTAGATGAAGAAAGCAGACTCAAAAAACTTGATATTGAAATCACTAAAACCGAACTTGCTCAAGCCGAAMTAGATAAGCAACTACATTACGAAGCAACCAAAAACCGCATGGTGCGAATGTATAAAAATAATCGATATGGCTATATTTATCTCCTATTCTCATCATCGAGTTTAATAGAACTTTTAAATAGAAGCTATTATATCAGCATTATTGCCGATATAGATCGCACTGTACTTGCAGAACTCAAGGAAAAACAAAACCTTGTTGCAGCCAAAAAGCTGCAGTTGGATTCTGAATACGAAGCATTGGAGCTGCTTAAAGATTCTGAGTTGAATAAGATCGCAGATCTTTCTACTACAATGGGTTCCAAGATGACCAAAATTGCTCAACTCGAAGAAAGCCAATCATCTCTCGAAGAYCAGCTTGGCGCATTAGAAATTATAAGCACCGAACTTACAGAAGAGATACAGTCTCTGATAGCCCAAAGCCAGCTTGCATTTAACGGAGCTCTGTTTGTCTGGCCTGTTCCTGGTTGGACTCGCATCAGCTCTGACTATAACCCAAGGCAAAATCCTATATTGAATATACCCGAGTTTCACCAAGGCATTGACATTCCAGCTGCATATGGATCTCCAGTCGTTGCAGCAGCTGACGGAGTGGTTATAATCGCTGGTTGGGTAAATGGATTTGGCTATACGGTTATGATAGATCACGGYGATGGACTAACTACGCTTTATGGACACAACTCTACTTTGAATGTAAATGTTGGGGACTACGTATATGCAGGTCAAAAAATCGCCGGCATCGGTAGTACTGGATACTCAACCGGAAATCATTCTCATTTTGAGGTCCGAGTTCATGGTCAACACACCAATCCTTGGCCATATTTAGGAGGAAAACGCTAACGAAAATCCGATCCCAATCGATACAATTTGCCTAGAATCTACTTTAAGGTACTAATAAAACGAAAAAACTTTTAACTTTTAGCTCAGGTATTTAAAGGACTCCACTCACTTTAAGTACCTTATTTTTTACTTTAGGATTGTCAAGCATTTTTTTATGTGCTAGTATAGTTTGTGTAAGCGGCAGACAACAAATCGACAGCAACACCAGCAAGTCGATATCGAGTCTATAAATAAATGCAACTTAGTCTTTTCACATAATATCCGCTACAACGCACTACATATTACTTATCTACGTAACGCACTACTACTACACTTTACATTTAGCTATACTATATAATAAAGCCTTTGCATCGCTACAACACCAGTAAGTCTTTGCAACTGCAGCTCTACTATATAACAAAGCCTTTGTATCGCTGTATCCACAGTAAGTCTTTGCGACTGCGACTCTACTATATAATAAAGCCTTTGCATTGCTACAACACCAGTAAGTCTTTGCAACTATAGCTCTACTATATGATAAAGCTTTTGCATCGCTATATCCACAGTAAGTCTTTGCAACTGCTACTCTACTATATAATAAAGTCTTTGCATCGCTACAACACCAGTAAGTCTTTGCAACTGCTACTCTACTATATAATAAAGTCTTTGCATCGCTACACCATCAGTAAGTCTTTGCAACTGCAACTCTACTATTATATAATAAGGCCTTTGCATCGCTACACCATCAGTAAGTCTTTGCAACTTTACCTCTACTATATAATAAAGCTTTTGCATCGCTACAACACCAGTAAGTCTTTGTAACTGCTACTCTACTATTATATAATAAGGCCTTTGCATCGCTACACCATCAGTAAGTCTTTGCAACTGCTACTTTACTATATAATAAAGCTTTTGCATCGCTACAACATCAGTAAGTCTTTGCAACTGCTACTCTACTATATAATAAAGCTTTTGCATCGCTACACCATCAGTAAGTCTTTGCAACTGCTACTTTACTATATAATAAAGCTTTTGCATCGCTACAACACCAGTCAGTCTTTGTAACTGCAACTCTACTATATAATAGGGCCTTTGCATCGCTACACCATCAGTAAGTCTTTGCAACTGCTACTATTATATAATAAGGCCTTTGCATCGCTACAACACCAGTCAGTCTTTGTAACTGCTACTTTACTATATAATAAAGCTTTTGCATCGCTACAACACCAGTCAGTCTTTGTAACTGCTACTCTACTATTATATAATAAGGCCTTTGCATCGATACAACACCAGTCAGTCTTTGTAACTGCTACTTTACTATTATATAATAAGGCCTTTGCATCGCTACAACATCAGTAAGTCTTTGCAACTGCTACTATTATATAATAAGGCCTTTGCATCGCTACAACACCAGTAAGTCTTTGTAACTGCTACTCTACTATATAATAGGGCCTTTGCATCGCTACACCATCAGTAAGTCTTTGCAACTGCTACTATTATATAATAAGGCCTTTGCATCGCTACAACACCAGTAAGTCTTTGCAACTGCTACTCTACTATTATATAATAAGGCTTTTGCATCGCTACACCATCAGTAAGTCTTTGCAACTGCTACTCTACTATATAATAGGGCATTTGCATCGCTACAACATCAGTAAATTTTTGTAACTACTACTAAAATAATAAAATAATAACTAATAAAAGGAGATGAATTATCATGAAAAAGAACATAGGTTTTCTAGCTTTATTAGAGAGATTTAATACTAGTCGCGCTAAAACATATAGGTATTTTAATACTAAGCTGAGTGCGGAGTATCCAAGCAACGATTTTACAGAATTATTCAATAATGAGTTATCTAACAATCCCGCAAATACGGGAGCGGCTGAGCTTTTCTTAGCATCTGCTTTCCTACCAGAATTTATATCTAAAATCAAGGTTAAAAAGAATCCATATATAGAGAAGGTTGTGAATTGTCAATTATTGGAATACCAAACAGCAATGAATACACCTGCAGCAACAGAGCCAAAATCGGTTTCATTGGACGAACAAGAAGCTATTTTTGAAAGTAGTGTACTTGATCTCTTAAATAACAATAATCTAACAATCCAATTTAGTAAAATTACTATCGATGTCAAAAAAATTGAACCAACTGATACCATTATAAGTATTATTAATAATAGTGAAAAAAATAGAATAACTCAAGATACTATCAAAAAATCAAGTACCATAGATACGATCAAAGAGGCTTTATTACTTAACGATGATACAGGAGATGCGATCAAAGAGACTTTATTACTTAATGATGATACAGGAGATGCGATCAAAGAGACTTTATTACTTAATGACGATACAGGAGATGCGATCAAAGAGACTTTATTACTTAATGATGATACAGGAGATGCGATCAAAGAGACTTTATTACTTAATGATGATACGGGAGATGCGATCAAGAGWCTKYAYTAYTTAATGACGATACAGGAGATGCGATCAAAGAGTCTGCACTATTTAATGACGATACAGGAGATGCGATCAAAGAGTCTGCATTATTTAATGACGATACAGGAGATGCGATCAAAGAGTCTGCATCATTTAATGACGATACGGGAGATAAGATTAAAGAGACAAATAAGAGTACCAAACAACTTCCTGTGCTAAGAGATATCGCACAAGCCATACTTCAAAACGAAATTGAACAAGCTCGTCTTGAACAATTTGAAAAAGATATGGACAAGCATACAAATGTTTTGGAGTCCGAAGAGAAAGTCACAACAAAAGGCAAATTATTCCATCTAGGCGAAAAGTTAGCTAGCCTCACGCATCGCGAAAAATTGCGATCTCAGGAGACTTCAAAGTTTCGATTGCGAATCGGAGGTCCGCACATACAGCGTAAAAACAAGATACGAGAACCATCTATTTTCTCTAATCTAGTTTATCTAGAAGACTATCGCGGTTGGCGCAAAACCAATGCATATATATAGAATGCTACATATTACTGATCCCTAATTTTAAAGTATGCGACGAAAACCAAGCATACACGTTGAGAAATTCCACTTATTATAAGTGAGGTAGTACACGAGACATATATAATAGAAATAGATACGGCAATAGATAAAATAATAAAATAATAGATGCCAAATGCATACTCGAGCTATTAGACCTATTTATTTCTAAAGTATGTATAAAACAACCCCTAAACTTAATAAACATTATAATATGATAGGTAAGTTTGAGGAGTGAATTAAAATGCTAACAGTAGGTGATTATGTTCTTAGACAATCTTATTCAAAAGATATCTTATTCAAAATCGACTACATTACTCGACAACATGTTGCAGTCCTTAAGGGCGTGACATATAGAATACTTGCAGATGCTGATATTAGAGATCTAGTACCAGCCAGCGGACTACGTAGTATACCTAATGAGCGTGACACTATGGATTTAATTGATGCCAATGTATCTAAAGTTCAAGAGGAACATAAGCAGTTAGATACAACACGAATGCGAAAAATAGGCAAAGTTTTGCACATCGACGGTGATGCCTTTTATCTAAATGTCTGCCTAAATTATTATGAGACTTTAGGAATAACAGCAGTAGGTGAGAACGTTGCAGAAACCGTCCAGCCTCGAAAAGTCAAAGAACTAATCGAGAAACATAATCCTGACATTTTGGTTCTGACGGGTCATGACTCTTTGCAAAAGGGGGGAAAAACAAATGAGCTAGAAAATTACAAAAACTCGAAATATTATATCGAGTCAACAAAAGAAGCCAGAAAGATACGACCCACCAGTGATCAATTAGTTATCTTCGCAGGTGCTTGCCAATCCTATTTTGAGGAATTATTATTAGCTGGAGCTGATTTTGCAGCTTCACCAAATCGAGTATTAATCCATGCACTAGATCCTGTATTTATTGTCGAACGAATTGCATATTGTCCTTTTTATAAGGTATTAGATGTAACAGAGGCAATTAAATATACAATTACACAGGGTGGTGTGGGTGGGTATGAAGTCCTAGGCAAAAGCCGCGACGGCGGCCCCATATTTACATAATAAATAACAAGGAGCGTGATATTATAAGCAATTTTACCTTACCCAAACAATTCAACAATTTTATAGATAGGAGGAGGATACCATTGAGATTATAAACCARTTACCCAMACAATTTTATAAATAGGAGGAGGATACCATTGAGATTATAAACCARTTACCCACACAATTTTATAAATAGGAGGAGGATACCATTGAGATTATAAGCCAATTACCCAAACAATTTTATAGATATAAGGAGGATACCAACGRGATTATAAGCTACTTACCCAAACAATTTTATAGATAGGAGGATAATAATAATGAGATTATAAGCTACTTGCCCAAACAATCCAAGCAATTTTATAGATAAGAGATAGATAGGAGGTTTGCTTATAAGATAGAGCCGAATCCACAAGATTATTACCTAAACTTTTATTGGGCATAAAAATTGTTAATGTGAATATATATGTATTAGCACAATTTTGTTAAATACAAGCATACAATTTTTAAATTTTGAGGAGGAAAACAAATGGCGGTGGATTTAATAAAAAAATGGATGGATATCACACAAGATACCCACAGCGCTAATTCACAAACAGTTAAAGAGAAAGACTTAATAGTGCCTGACGGTAAATCAGATGTGCATAAAATCCTTTTGTTAGATGGCAAAATCAGGATTGATCAAATCGATATACAAGCCAATCGAATTGTATATCAGGGTCAAGTTGACGTCACCATTCTTTATGTTCCAGAGGGAGAGGACGCTTCAATTGTAAAAATGAGTGGAACCATTCCTCTTGAAGATTTTATGATTGTCGAAGGCTTAGAACCTAGCGACCGTGTCGATTTTCATTTCGATATAGAAAACATACACTTCAATCTACTAAATGAACGTAAAATCAACGTTAAAGTGATTATCGCTCTTGATGCAGTTATGACTAGCACGAAGGAAGTTTCTATAGTAGAAGACATTAAAACAGACGACAACGTACAAAAAAAGGCTAAAGAGGTAAACATAATTACAATGATGCCTTATAAAGAGGAGAAAAGAATTATTAAAGAAAATCTTCAAATTCCTCAAAACAAGCCTGTACTTGGTGAAATACTAAAGCAAACAGCCGATATTATAGAAGAGCAGATTAAAAGAACTGACGACGAGATAGAATTTAGTTGCAAAATAGAAGTCTCTACATTATATAAATCAGCCGAAGACGAGAAGACTCTAGAAGTAGTTACCCATAAAATTCCTGTTAACGATGTAAAGATAGATTTGGCTCGTGATGAAAACGAAGCCTATATTACCTGTGAGCTAGATATCGTTCCGACATACGATCCACAAATCAGTCCAGACTACGATGGCGAAGACAGAATGATTGAAACAGAATATATTTTGACTGCCAAGTATACGACTTATAATAATGAAAAGACTGAGATTATTGATGACATATATTGTCCTGGCAAAAAGGTCAATATTAGTAGCAACAACGAGACATATCAAAATCTAATTTTTAAAGACATCACCATTGCTTCCAAAAAAGTAAATTTAAATGCCGAAGGTTTAAGCCCAGAAAATAACAAAATATTCACAACCGAAATGAAAGTTAAGGTAGAAGACAAAGTATTGGACGGGAGCACATTAACAATCGAAGGATTTGTTGAAATTTTAATAACCTATATAAGCGAAAATGGAGTCAACAAAATTGGTGTCTTCGAAGACGCTATCCCTTTTGAAATTAGCACTCCAACTGCAGTTAGCACAGGAACTTACACAATCAATGTACTTCCAAGAGCCACTGATATTAATGTTGCTAATTTCAGTAAAGACAACATTACCCTCGAGTATAATCTAGAATTTAACATCGAAATGTATGATACAAACACCTTAAGAATCATTGATGAAATTGTATTTGAAGATATGACCAAAGAAGAACTTTCTGACTATCCTAGTATTATCGTCTATAACGTTAAACCTGGCGAAAATATGTGGGAAATTGCTAAGAGATTTAATACTACTGTTGAAGAAGTAGCACAGATTAATGAGTTCGAAAAAGACACAAAATTAAAAGGCGGAGAAAAAGTCATTTTAATCAAGAAAGCCAAATTTTGATTTTAAATAAGCAGCAAGTGGTAGACTGATTTATCATCTGCTCAACAGCTACTTCTTGCTACTTCTATTTAGCTTAAATACCTTAATATATCAGCACAATCAATTCTACCCAATCTATATCGCTCACTATTGTTTGATGGTGCCGATAGCACTGCATAATCAATATTCAACTTTCCCAAAACTTTAATGGTATCTTCATTATATCTACCACAAGGATAACTTACTATATTCACAAACTTACTAATAATATCTTGTAAGATTATCTTATTTAGACTTAATTCTTGATACTGCATTTCTTCTGAAAGTTTGTCAAAATTGTATGGGTGCGTATGAGTATGCAAAGCTATTTGATGTCCGTTTTTCGAAATCATTCTTATATCTTGGAGACTAAACCACAAATCTAAATTATCGGGGTCGAGATCGGAATTTAAAATTAATAAATCCATCACTTCATCATAATCTTCCTTTAGTATTTGATCTCTAAAATATCGAAATTTCCTGTCGTCATAGGTATAAAAACTATACTCTTGTAAGTATTCTTCAAAATTCAGTTCAGTACATATTCTATTATAAGTATCAACCCATTTCGTTTTAGTAATTGCGTCAAAAAATTTTACATAGAAATCATTCACATCTTTAAAATAATTATTTCTAAAATGACGATACAATTCCAATTTATCTCTTCCACTCAATATTGCTTTTGTGTTTATCGCATAAAGCCCTTTTAAGTTATGGCGCTCCAAAACTGGAAGCGCTATTTTTATTTGTTCTTTTAGCCCATCATCAAACGAAAGAAATACCTCGTTACTGCTCAGTCTGTTAGTTTCATATTTATTGAACCATTCATCAACAGAAATTATTTTATATTTTGAGGTAGTAATAATCTTTTCTAAATCCTGTTCAGACAGGCTTCCCTGGCATTTTAAATATGTGATATCATCATGAAAATAATGAAACATTATAGAAGCAATCATATTTTCTTCCTCCCGTCAAACCTTATTTGGCATAATTGTATCATATGCAGCAATCCAGGACAATAGTCAATAACTGGCAACMAAAAAGACTTACCATCGCTGATAAGCCTCAATATCTCATTTATGCTGCTACTTCTTTTGTCTCCTCACTCATATTATCATAAACGTCATCTTTGATAGCGTCATTTTGCTTTGCTACAATTATAGTACATACGGCATCGCCAGTGATATTTACAGCGGTGCGAGTCATATCTAATATACGGTCAATACCCATTATGATTCCTATTGCCTCTACTGGCAATCCAACAGATGCGAATACCATAGAAAGAGTAATCAAACCAACACCTGGCACGCCAGCCGTACCGATAGACGCCATAGTCGCGGTAAATATAACAGTCACATAATCCATTACAGAAAGGTCGATTCCAAACGCCTGTGCCGCAAATACAACCGCTACRCCTTGCATAATCGCTGTTCCATCCATATTTATTGTTGCGCCAAGAGGAATTGTGAAAGAAGAAATTTTCTTAGATACTCCCATCTTTTTGCTTAATGTATCAATTGATAGAGGAATTGTCGCATTTGATGTTGCTGTCGAAAATGCAAATCCCATAACCGGAAAAAACTTTTTCAAAAATTTAGTTGGACTTTTCTTCGCAAAGATCTTTAGCATAATCATATACACTATAAAGCACTGAACTCCAAGCGCCAACAATACTCCTAACATGTACTTAATCATTGGCAAAAATCCATCAAACCCAATYTCACTAAATGTCTTTGCAACCAAGCAGAAAACCCCAATAGGAGCTGCTTTCATAACCATAAGAGTCATACTCATCATAATCTGATTCCACTGATTAAAGCTATTGGAAATATTTCTAACGCTATCTCCTAATTTTGCTAAGATTATTCCGACCAATACTGCAAAGAAAATAATCTGCAACATATTTCCTTCTGCTAATGATCCTATAGGATTCTTGGGAACAATATTCAAAAAGGTATCCACAACACTAGTAGCTTCCGCCGCTGTTGCCGTAGACATTTTGATAGATTCCATATCTAATCCAACTCCTGGATTAATCAACTCTCCTATAGAAAGCGCAATTGTGATCGCGACGGCTGTGGTAATAAGATAAAACCCCAGGGTCTTAATCCCCACTTTACCCAATGTGTTTGTATCTCCAATTGCCATCGTTCCACAAATTAACGAACAAAATACTAATGGAACAACCAACATTTGCATCGCTCTTATAAATCCATTCCCCAATAAGTAAAATACTCCATTCACTAAAACATCATCTCTAATAAAACTTGCAGGCACAAAATAGAAAAATATAACCCCAACCAGCATTCCTGCGATTAAACTTATAAAAATTTGTGTCGACAAGCTCATTTTTGCTGCTAATTTCTTCATGAATCCCCCTCCAATTTTATTACAAGGAGTAGACTAATTTCATTGCCCAAATCTCCTTATTTTAAATAATCTTCAAGACCTTCTTGCCACGATCCAATGCTATAATTTTTTACTTTTTCTAACATAAAGTTTTCGAGTATTTTATAGCTTTTTTCATCCGCATCAACAGCAGTTATGTGACTGCTAGATTTAAGAATCCTAGCGATTTCTACGGCAATCTCATATTTGCTAGGTGCTCCGGTATTAACGGCATGGTAGATCCCATAGTCCTTGGAGTTAATTACGCTCACGATCAGCTTTGCTAGATCTTTTGGACTTGTAGGTTGAATAAATTGATTTTTAGGCGCATCAATAGACTTATTTTCTTTACATGCATCTATAACATCTTGAATAAATCCTCCATAAGTTAACCCTCGTCTAATAATGATATACTTAGATTTAAAATCTCTAACATATCTCTCCCCTGCCATTTTTGATAGCCCATATATAGTATTAGGGGTTGGTAGATCAAATTCCGTGTATGGAGTCTCTTTATCATTTCCAAAAACTTCGCAACTTGACAAATGGATCAACTTAGCATCTATATCATGCGCGGCCAAACTAATATTTTTCGCTGCAACAGCATTCACTTTATAGATTTTGTCCACATCAAGTGTTTCTTTTGCATTAGCACAATTGATAATGATTTCTGGTCGATTCATTCGAGCATATTTATATACGTCAGATATATTTGTTATATCAACCTCATTCACATCTGTATCAAGTAATTCAATTTCTCTAACATCTAGTAACTTTAACAATTCTTTTCCCACTTTACTTGTGGAACCTATAAGCCAAACTTTTTTCATATTCTAACTCCTTTCGCAATATTTTGTATATATTATATGTCATTTTATTAATTTTTACAATATACTTTATTAATCTTCAAGTTTTTTTTAAATACACAACATTTATTTTAATTTTCTTTTAATTTTATTGTATCAAATATTACAACTCGATAATATATTTTCAAAAATATCGCAACATTAAATAAATTAAATTTCGAATCACTTTATTTTTTATATACTTTTCTGTATACAAAATCTCAAAACGACTTTATTATTTTCAGATCTTGCAATGTTATAACTATTTTTCTAAAATCATTACTGTTTGACCCATTAAAATTGCAAGTATTATCCATATAAATTGCACTTAAATTATTCAACTAAAGTATTACTTTAATCAGCACGACCTTGCATAATTTTTCATTCCCAGTTARACTGATAAAAATTTTAATTTACTTAAAGGAGAATATTTATGAAATTTACAGATGGATATTGGTCTACCAAACCCGGAATCACTAGCAATGATACAGTACAAATTCGAGAAATAAAGATAGATAAAAATCAAGTTCGTTTATATGTTGTCAATTATACATTCAATCAACGCGCAATGGATGGCCCTGTTCTCACAATATTTATTTCTTCTCCTATGCCAAACATATTGCGCACACAGGTCTATCACTTTATGGGCAGTAACGAAAAAGAACCTCAGTTTGAGCTCGAAAATCAAGCCTGCGATATAGACGTCCTCGACACAGAAGACCGCCTTATTATTTCTTCTGCAGATACCAAGATGGTAATCACCAAAAATCCTGCCACCATCAGTTATTATTACCAAGATCGCCTTCTAACAAAGGTCGGCAATCGCTTTGGCAAAACCATTTTAGGCTGCCTAAACACCCCTGACGGAACGTTTATGAGGGGTCAATTGGACATAGATTTAGACGAATATGTTTATGGAATGGGAGAACGTTTTATTCCATTTGTTCGCAATGGGCARGTAATTGATATCTGGAACGAAGATGGTGGCACGGGATCTGAGATTTCCTACAAAAATATTCCTTTCTATCTCACCAACAAAGGCTACGGTGTATTTGTAAATTCTACAGACAAAGTATCTTTTGAAGTATGTTCTGARGCCGTTACCAAAGTTCAGTTTTCTGTGCCCGGTGAAAAACTCGACTTTATGCTAATAGGCGCTGCTGATATGAAAGGGGTTTTAGAAAATTACACTTCACTTTCTGGCAAACCTGGACTTCCACCTGCATGGAGTTTTGGACTGTGGCTAACATCTTCGTTTACAACATCCTACGATGAGAAAACTGTTTTGGGATTCGTTGATGGCATGAAAGAGCGCAACATTCCTTTGCATGTATTTCACTTTGACTGCTACTGGATGAAAGAAAATGAATGGTGTAGCTTCGAGTGGGATCCTGCTACCTTCGGCAATATTGACAGCTTCTTAAAAACTCTTAGAAAAGATTATCAGCTCAAAATTTGCGTCTGGATTAATCCATATATTGCKCAAAAGTCTCCTCTATTTGCCGAGGCTAAGCAACACGGCTTTCTGCTTCTAAAACCCAACGGCAACGTGTGGCAAACCGACAAATGGCAAGCCGGCATGGGTATTGTCGATTTCACAAATCCCGCCGCATATAAATGGTACCAAACTAAATTACGCACTCTCTTAGATCAGGGCGTGGATACTTTCAAGACCGACTTTGGCGAACGCATTCCCACTGATGTAATCTATCACGATACTAGCAACGCGACTCAGATGCATAACTTTTACACATATCTTTATAACAAATGCGTCTACGAATTGCTACAAGAAGTTCGCGGCRAAAACGATGCTTGTCTATTTGCTCGCAGCGCCACTGCCGGCGGACAAAAATTTCCCGTACACTGGGGCGGTGACTGCTCTTCCTCGTTCATATCCATGAGCGAATCAATCCGAGGTGGTTTATCTCTATGCTTGAGCGGATTTGGATTTTGGAGTCACGACATCTCTGGATTTGAGGGCACTGCGCCAGCTGAAGTTTACAAACGTTGGGTTGCATTTGGATTATTGTCAACCCACTCTCGACTACACGGCGCAAAATCCTATCGAGTGCCATGGCTATTCGGAGAGGAAGCCGTCGAAGTTCTTAGATTTTTCACCAATCTCAAATGTACTTTGATGCCATATATTTTTGATGCAGCTGTCTATGCTCACGACGTTGGCATTCCAGTAATGAGAGCAATGATCCTGGAGTTCACAGATGATTTAAATTGCACACACCTAGATCGCCAATATATGTTAGGCAACAGCATTTTAGTTGCACCTGTCTTTACCAACAGCGGCGATGTAAACTACTACCTACCAAAAGGCAAGTGGACGCATATTTTATCCAATGACATAATCGAGTCTCAAGGCAGTTGGCAATACGAAAACCACAACTTTATGTCTCTTCCTCTACTTGCAAAAGAAAACTCCATCATTGCCTTTGGCAACAACGATCAACAGCCTGATTACGACTATGCCACCGGGCTAACATTACACATTTTTGAGCTCTCCGAAGAAGCATCTACAACAATATACAATACAGACGGTCAATGTATATTCACAGCTGCAGCACTAAACTCTAACAACACCGTTACCATAACCTTCACCGGAGTTGCCACAAATCTAAAAATACTTCTCCGCAATGTTTTTGCCATCCACAACCTCAGAGGCGCCATTGCGATTTCCACCAACCTGGGTATAGAATTATCCGTGCCTGACCTGCAAACTGTTTCATACAATATGTAAAATATCATTCTCCACGATTTTAGAGAACGCTATTTGTACTCTAAAATCGGAGAAAATTTTACTTCAAACTCTACTTTAACTTCATTTTTTTTGAATGCAATAACCATTGTAAATACTAGCTTTCTAACTTCAAGTTCTACTTTAACCTCTACTTTAACCTCTACTTTAACTCATTCTACCACCGCTGTCTCTGCAGATGTATAATCTTCAAATTTATCTATCATCTCAGATACAGTTGCTTATATTTTAGCATGCGCATCTACTTCTATTTTCACAGACACCAATTTCTCTACTTTAACTCATGCTGTTACCGCCATTTCCGCAGATGCATAATCTTCAAATTTATCTACCACCTCAGATACAGTTGCTTGTACTTTAGCATGCTCATCTACTTCTATTTTCACAGACACCAATTTCTCTACTTTAACTTATGCAACCATCGCTATTTCTGCAGATGCATAATCTTCGATTTTATCTATCACCTCAGATACAGTTGCTCATATTTTAGCATGTTCATCTACCTCAATTTTCGCAGATGCTAAGTTCTCTACTTTAACTTATGCTATCGCTGCTATCTCTGCAGATGCATAATCTCCAAATTTATCTACCATCTTAGATACAGTTGCTCATATTTTAACATGCGCATCTACTTCTATTTCCGCAGATGCATAATCTTCAAATTTATCTAGTACCTCAGATATAGTTGCTTATATTTTAGCATGCTCATCTACTTCATTTTTCGCAGATGCATAATCTTCGATTTTATCTATCACCTCAGATACAGTTGCTCATATTTTAGCATGTTCATCTACCTCAATTTTCGCAGATGCTAAGTTCTCTACTTTAACTTATGCTATCTCTGCTATCTCTGCAGATGTATAATCTTCAAATTTATCTATCACCTTAGATACCGTTGCTTATATTTTAGCATGCGCATCTACTTCTATTTTCGCAGACACCAATTTCTCTACTTTAACTTATGCAACCATCGCTATTTCTGCAGATGCATAATCCTCAAATTTATCTATCGCCTCAGATACAGTTGCTCATATTTTAGCATGTTCATCTACCTCAATTTTCGCAGATGCTAAGTTCTCTACTTTAACTTATGCTATCTCTGCTATCTCTGCAGATGCATAATCCTCAAATTTATCTATCACCTCAGATACAGTTGCTCGTATTTTAGAATGTTCATCTATCTCAATTTTCGCAGATACTAATTCCTCTATTTTAACTCATGCATCGCAGCTATTTAGACATCCATTTCCGCAGATGCATAATCTCTAAATTTATCTATCGCCTCAGATACAGTTGCTTATATTTTAGCATGCTCATCTACTTCTATTTTCACAGACACCAATTTCTCTACTTTAACTTATGCTATCGTCGCTATCTCTGCAGATGTATAATCTTCAAATTTATCTATCACCTTAGATACCGTTGCTTATATTTTAGCATGCTCATCTACTTCTATTTTCTCAGACACCAATTCCTCTACTTTAACTCATGCTACCACCGCTGTCTCTGCAGATGCATAATCTCCAAATTTATCTAGTACCTCAGATATAGTTGCTTATATTTTAGCATGCTCATCTACTTCATTTTTCGCAGATGCTAAGTTCTCTACTTTAACTTATGCTATCGCTGCTATCTCTGCAGATGTATAATCTTCAAATTTATCTAGCACCTCAGATACAGTTGCTTATATTTTAGCATGCCCATCTACTTCTATTTTCACAGATACAAATTTCTCTACTTTAACTTATGCTATCACCGCTATCTCTGCAGATGCATAATCTCCAAATTTATCTACCATCTTAGATACAGTTGCTCATATTTTAACATGCGCATCTACTTCTATTTCCGCAGATGCATAATCTTCAAATTTATCTAGTACCTCAGATATAGTTGCTTATATTTTAGCATGCTCATCTACTTCATTTTTCGCAGATGCATAATCTTCGATTTTATCTATCACCTCAGATACAGTTGCTCATATTTTAGCATGTTCATCTACCTCAATTTTCGCAGATGCTAAGTTCTCTACTTTAACTTATGCTATCTCTGCTATCTCTGCAGATGTATAATCTTCAAATTTATCTATCACCTTAGATACCGTTGCTTATATTTTAGCATGCTCATCTACTTCTATTTTCACAGATACAAATTTCTCTAACTCATGCTATCGCTGCTATTTCTGCACCTGAAAACTGTTTCATACAATATGTAATATATCATTCTCCATGATTTTAGAGAACGCTATTTATACTCTGAAATCGAAGAAAATCCTGCTTCAAGTTCTACTTTAACTTCAATTTTTTGAATGCAATAACCATTGTAAATACTAGCTTTCTAACTTCAAGTTCTACTTTAACTCATGCATCGCAGCTATTTAGACAGCCATTTCTACAGATGCATAATCCTCAAATTTATCTATCACCTCAGATACAGTTGCTCGTATTTTAGAATGTTCATCTATCTCAATTTTCGCAGATGCATAATCTTCAAATTTATCTACCATCTTAGATACAGTTGCTCATATTTTAACATGCGCATCTACCTCAATTTTCACAGATGCATAATCTTCGATTTTATCTATCACCTCAAATACAGTTGCTCTTATTTTAGCATGCTCATCTACTTCTATTTTCGCAGACACCAATTTCTCTACTTTAACTTATGCAACCATCGCTATTTCTGCAGATGTATAATCTTCAAATTTATCTATCACCTTAGATACCGTTGCTTATATTTTAGCATGCTCATCTACTTCTATTTTCACAGACACCAATTTCTCTACTTTAACTCATGCTGTTACCGCCATTTCCGCAGATGCATAATCTTCAAATTTATCTATCACCTCAGATACCGTTGCTCATGTTTTAGCATGCTCATCTACTTCTATTTCCGCAGATGTATAATCTTCAAATTTATCTAGTACCTCAGATATAGTTGCTTGTATTTTAGCATGCTCATCTACTTCTATTTTCACAGATGCTAAGTTCTCTACTTTAACTTATGCTTATGCTATCGCAGCTATTTAGACAGCCATTTCTACAGATGCATAATCTCCAAATTTATCTATCATCTCAGATACAGTTGCTTATATTTTAGCATGCGCATCTACCTCAATTTTCGCAGATGCTAAGTTCTCTACTTTAACTTATGCTATCACCGCTATCTCTGCAGATGCATAATCCTCAAATTTATCTATCACCTCAGATACAGTTGCTTGTACTTTAGCATGCTCATCTACTTCTATTTTCACAGACACCAATTTCTCTACTTTAACTCATGCTGTTACCGCCATTTCCGCAGATGCTAAGTCCTCTACTTTAACTTATGCTATCGCAGCTATTTAGACAACCATTTCTACAGATGTATAATCTTCAAATTTATCTATCACCTCAGATACAGTTGCTTGTACTTTAGCATGCTCATCTACTTCATTTTTCACAGACACCAATTTCTCTACTTTAACTTATGCAACCATCGCTATTTCTGCAGATGCATAATCTTCAAATTTATCTACCATCTTAGATACAGTTGCTTATATTTTAGCATGCTCATCTACTTCTGTTTTCACAGACACCAATTTCTCTACTTTAACTCATGCTGTTACCGCCATTTCCGCAGATGCATAATCTCCAAATTTATCTATCACCTCAGATACAGTTGCTCGTATTTTAGCATGTTCATCTATCTCAATTTTCGCAGATACATAATCCTCAAATTTATCTATCACCTCAGATACAGTTGCTCTTATTTTAGCATGCTCATCTACTTCTATTTTCGCAGATGTATAATCTTCAAATTTATCTATCACCTCAGATACAGTTGCTCTTATTTTAGCATGTTCATCTATCTCAATTTTCGCAGATGCATAATCCTCAAATTTATCTATCACCTCAAATACAGTTGCTCGTATTTTAGCATGTTCATCTATCTCAATTTTCGCAGATGCATAATCCTCAAATTTATCTATCACCTCAGATACAGTTGCTCTTATTTTAGCATGCTCATCTACTTCTATTTCCGCAGATGCATAATCCTCAAATTTATCTATCACCTCAAATACAGTTGCTCTTATTTTAGCATGTTCATCTATCTCAATTTTCGCAGATACATAATCCTCAAATTTATCTATCACCTCAGATACAGTTGCTCTTATTTTAGCATGCTCATCTACTTCTATTTTCGCAGATGCATAATCTCCAAATTTATCTATCACCTCAAATACAGTTGCTCGTATTTTAGCATGTTCATCTATCTCAATTTTCGCAGATACATAATCCTCAAATTTATCTATCACCTCAGATACAGTTGCTCGTATTTTAGCATGCTCATCTACTTCTATTTTCGCAGATGCATAATCTCCAAATTTATCTATCACCTCAGATACAGTTGCTCGTATTTTAGCATGTTCATCTATCTCAATTTTCGCAGATACATAATCCTCAAATTTATCTATCACCTCAGATACAGTTACTCATATTTTAGCATGCTCATCTACTTCTATTTCCGCAGATGCATAATCCTCAAATTTATCTATCACCTCTTCATCTTTTATATTTACTTTATCCGCGGCTTGTCCTTCTAGCTACGCAATTATCGCTACGGTTTCTTTTATAGCCAGTGCTTTTGACCCCGTAGCTTTTTTATAATCTTATTTATTTACATTTTCTACCAACGCATTGCGTGTGAGCGAGAGCAACTTTGAATATTTTTTTGCCAATCTCAGCGAATAACCTGCCCAATTTACATCGTAGCTTCTATTTTTTTTTACTTGTTTGGTCATATCTAATGCTCCTTCATTTTTCTATTATATCAATTAGATATTTTCCAATACGCCTTAAAAATATTCACTTTATACTTATTTTTCTTCATTAAATTTTTTCGCTTCTCGTTTTTTTTTAAGTTTATTCATGTTTTCGTAATAAACATTCATTTGTGCAGCTTTCGAAAGTTTATTTAATACTTGTTCATAATTTGAATAATATTTGTTTTGCATTTCCAAATATCCTTTTGTAAGATCCATTCCAAATATAAATCGTGTACTGTATTTTTCTAACAAATTTATGTATTTCGGAGCGCCCATGCAACTCGCATCTGTTGTCCAAAATGATATGTCAAAATAGAGGTTTTTATTTTCTAACAACAGTCTCTCTACCTCTTCCGCATCTGGCATCGCCTTGTTTTCAAAATCATATGCTATATGCGCCCACACAAATGTCGTCTGCTCACATTCTCGTACTGCGGCTAGAAAGTCTTTACTATATATGGGATTGCTATGGACCAATACAAATCCGTCATACTTTGCGGCCAACTTGAATATCGCTATCGGTATCGGATCGCTATATTTTACTCCTGCTAATCGCTTTTTTTGTGCCCCCGCATGCCCTATCAGTATTTCACCAAATCCATAAAATCCTTTCTCCATACAAGCAACAGCATACTCTAGGTCTCCCTCTACAAAATCAAAATCACAAGCTAACGGTACTATCAGTTCTTTATATTTTGAATACCATTCCCAAACTTTTTCGTCAACTCCTACTCTTCCCATTCCATTATGCCCAAACAAAACAATTTTTTTGATATCCAGTTCTGCAGCGGAGGATTTCAGCTCCTCCAAGTCTGCTGCAGCGCCAGAACAATGTCTATGACAATCTATTTTTCGCATATCCTTATATAAATACATCCATTAGGATTGCAATCATGCATAGTATTGATACATATAGCATCCATCTAGATGTCTTTTTCTCCAATCTATTCAATTCCAATCTTTGCGTTTCTGCCAGTTCAAATACACAAGCGTTCACCGCTTCGAGCTGGGCCACTGTCGCGGCTGCCACTTCCGCTGTAATCTTATCTTCCATCTGCGCCACTTTATCAGACTGTAGATTCAATTTACTCTTGATGTTAGTCATTGCGCTTACTTGCTCTAACAAAGTTTCAACTTGTTCTGATAGCCTATCTTCCATTGAAGTCTGTGCATCTTCCATCGCTACTTGTGTAGTTGCCACGCTCGAAATTTGCTCCGCCAAGTTGTTTTCCATCTCAGCCTGCTTTGAAAATATCGATGCGATCTTAACTATTATACCGTCTGTCATTTCAGATTGAGCCACAAATAAATCTGATACTTTTTTGGCAAAGCTTTCAAAGAGAGTCCCCTGAATTTCTGTAGCATTCTCAACTTTTTCTGATAACGTATCTGTCATTATTGCTTGGGCAGATGCCACACTCGCAACTTTCTCTGATAACGTATCTGTCATTATTGCTTGAGCAGATGCCACGTCCGCAACTTTCTCGGATAACGTATCTGTCATTATTGCTTGGGCAGATGCCACACCCGCAACTTTTTCTGATAACGTATCTGTCATTATTGCCTGAGCAGATGCCACACTCGCAACTTTCTCGGATAACGTATCTGTCATTATTGCTTGAGCAGATGCCACGTCCGCAACTTTCTCTGATAACGTATCTGTCATTATTGCTTGAGCAGATGCCACACTCGCAACTTTCTCGGATAACGTATCTGTCATTATTGCTTGAGCAGATGCCACGTCCGCAACTTTTTCTGATAACGTATCTGTCATTATTGCCTGAGCAGATGCCACACTCGCAACTTTCTCGGATAACGTATCTGTCATTATTGCTTGAGCAGATGCCACGTCCGCAACTTTCTCTGATAACGTATCTGTCATTATTGCTTGAGCAGATGCCACGCCCGCAACTTTTTCTGATAACGTATCTGTCATTATTGCTTGAGCAGATGCCACGTCCGCAACTTTCTCGGATAACGTATCTGTCATTATTGCCTGAGCAGATGCCACACTCGCAACTTTCTCGGATAACGTATCTGTCATTATTGCTTGAGCAGATGCCACGCCCGCAACTTTTTCTGATAACGTATCTGTCATTATTGCTTGAGCAGATGCCACACTCGCAACTTTCTCGGATAACGTATCTGTCATTATCGCTTGAGCAGATGCCACGCCCGCAACTTTCTCGGATAACGTATCTGTCATTATTGCTTGGGCAGATGCCACGCCCGCAACTTTCTCGGATAACGTATCTGTCATTATCGCTTGAGCAGATGCCACGCCCGCAACTTTTTCTGATAACGTATCTGTCATTATTGCTTGGGCAGATGCCATGCTCGCAACTTTTTCGGCCAACTTATCTGTCATTATCGCCTGGGCAGATGCCACGCCCGCAACTTTCTCTGATAACGTATCTGTCATTATCGCTTGAGCAGATGCCACGCCCGCAACTTTTTCTGATAACGTATCTGTCATTATCGCCTGGGCAGATGCAGCTGCAGAAACTTTCTCCATCAAAATTTCTTCCATTTCCATTTGTGCTAATATCACAGATGATACTTGGTCTTCTATCGCAGCTTGTGTTACATTTACTTCTTGAAATTGGCTCGCTATAATATCTTTGAGCGCCGCTGTTTTAATCGCAACACTTTCTTTAATTTCTCTTTGAATTTTGGATAGCGCTTCAAATTCTTTGCTTATATTTTCTTTCACCTGTTCTTCAAAATCCGTCGCCAGTGTATTATATTCTGCAGAAATTGATTCGAGAATAGCAATAATAGCTTCATCGTTTTCTATCGCAGTTGCCAAGTTGGCCTGATTTATTTGTGTGATTTCTGTTAACTCCACCGTCGCATCTGCGTTGGCCACAATACTTTGAGTTGCCTCTTCGATCTTTTGTAAATAATCTAAATAAATATCCCCAGATTGTTTTTTCTTTTTTAAATTTTTATCGATATCTTTAATGACAGTACCAAACTCTTCTTGAATATTAAATAATACACTTCGAACCGCTTGTGCTTCCATAAACTAATCCCCCATTTCATAATTTTTACTTTCTACTGTATCAATATATTCCGCTTTATCCACTTTTTTACCTATTTTATCTACTTTATCCATTATACATCATATTTTGAAATATTGCAAATTTATATAGCATTTTTACAAAAAAAAGTCTAAAAATAAACATTTATTTTTGTTGATATTACATTTATTTTCCATTCCTTCATATTTTTGGATATTTTCCTTATTTATTTGAATAAAAATCGATGCAATGGCAACTAATAATACTATTATTTTTACCACAAAGGAGAATATCATGAACTCAAAAAAAATTATGACCGCCCAAGAAGCAATTGATCATCTAAAGCCTCTAAGCTGGGCCATATTAGATGCCGATGTTAAACTTTCATTATTAAAGCTTGTACGAGCCAATGTTGATCCGCATTTAGATCAATTGGCGCAATCAGATACCAAAGCCAAGAAATGGGACGTCAATAATCCAGCGCTACTCGGTCTTGGATATCAAGCCACAGTGGTTCCAATTATCGGCCAACTCAATGCGATAATCGATTTGTATGAGTCTATCATACAGGGCAAAATGATGCATGCATTATCAGTTACACACTTGGTCGGCAAGGATCGTCATGATTTGCTTGTTTATCCCAACAAAAAATTAGACAAGCTTCTTTACTCTGATCGCCAAGACTATCTTCGCGTTAAAGGCAATGTCAAGCAAGTCAATCCTCTCACTAAAAACGGCGGCATYGTTGCTGTCCTCGGTGCTGGCAACTATTCTTCCGCAGTAGAGATGGTAAAAGCGCTATTTCTCGAAAATTGTGCCGTAGTCCATAAGCCACATCCTATCAACGCCGAAACCGATCTCATATGGGCCCAGATCTTTGCTCCGCTAGTTGAAATTGGTGCGCTCAGCTTCTGCGACTGTAATGCGGGAGAAGAATTGACGACGCATCCTCTGGTAAATACCGTATACTTTACCGGCTCCTCCGCAACTGCAAATCTTATCGCATCCGAAACCTCYGCGAATCTCATTTCTGAATGCGGTGGCAACAATCCATTCTTTATTGTTCCTTCKGATCGYACCTGGACTAAAAAAGAGATCGAGCATCAGGCGCTAACTATTATTACTATGGCAAAATTTAATGGCGGAGCTGTTTGCGGAAGGCCCCAAACTATTGTAACATCAAAAAATTGGAAGCAACGAGATGAGTTTCTTACTGCACTCAAAKCGGCGATCAAGTCRGGTACGGCAGCTACACCAAGCTACTATCCAAACAGCTCCACCACCTTTGCTAACTTTCAGAAAGCCTATCCCRACGCGGAGGTTATTGTCAATGATGATGCAAAGACAGATCGCGCTGCAGATATGCTATTTATCGAGGATGTTGAGAAGCAGGGATTTGCCACATCTCACGAAGCATTTTGCCTTATATTAGATGAAGTTGCTCTTGATACCCCCGCTTCTGCAAGAGAATTTATGTTAGAAGCCGTTGAATTTGCCAATAATGATCTGCTCGGAACGTTGGCCTGCGCCATTATTATCGACGATCAAACATTAGCAAATCATCGAAGCGCTATACAAAAATCGATCAACGACTTACAATATGGAGCAATTGGAGTTAACACTATGCCACCATTTATCTTTCTGAATCCATATTTAACATGGGGCGGATGCGAAGAGGGCAAAGAATTGGTTTCTGGACATGGCAACTTTGGCAATCTGCTCTGCTATGAAAACGTTGAAAAATCATTTTCGTTTAGCAAATTTATGTCTCCAGGACATATGAGCGAAGTCAATAAAAAAGCGTGGCTCAAACTTTCTAAAGCCTACGCAAAGTATACTGCAAATCCCACTATAGCGAGACTGGTTCCTATGTTTATTGCCATGCTGCAAAACAATCTCAAAAAGAAAGATTTCTAAATTATTATGTCGGATGGGTAAGTTGCTATTAGCCTACCCATTTTTTGTATTCTGCTTCTGTTGCAAGCACATAGTGAGTGCCATCTACCAATCGCTTCTCACCTACATTGTAGTCTATTCCGCTCGTATCGTAGTCAAACGACTTCGCTCTCTTGTTGCGTTCTATTCTAGGATTTGGCGACGGTATTGCTGTTAACAAAGATTGAGTGTACGGATGAATTGGATTTGCAAAGATCTCTTCCTTGCTTCCCATCTCTACAATATGCCCCAGATGCAATACCCCTATCACATCCGAAATATATTTTACCATCGACAAATCATGTGCAATAAACAGAAATGCGGTGTTCGTCTCTTCTTGTATCTTCTTCATTAGGTTTACCACTTGCGCTTGAATCGAAACGTCTAATGCGGATATAGCTTCGTCTGCTATTATCAGATCTGGCTCCATTATTAGAGCACGAGCAATGCCTATACGCTGCCGTTGCCCTCCCGAAAATTGATGCGGATACCTGTTTGCATGATCTGCGCATAGACCCACCTTTTCTAATATCGCATATACTTTTTCATCGCGTTCTGCGGTAGACTCATACAATTTATGAATCTCTAATCCCTCCGCAATTATGTCTAATACTTTTTTTCGCGGATTTAAACAAGCCATCGGGTCTTGAAAGATCATCTGCATCTTGGTTCTCACTAGCTTATTTTGCTCTAAAGTCAGCTTCCCCGAAATATTTTGACCGTTAAATATCAGCTCTCCGCCAGTTGGATCATAGAGCCTAATGATACTTCTACCTATTGTCGATTTTCCGCTTCCAGATTCTCCCACTAATCCAAAAGTTTGCCCTTTTTTGATTTCAAACGTTACGCCATCGACTGCCCTTACTGTAAATTTTCGATTGATTCTAAAATATTGCTTAAGGTCTTTAACTTCTAATATAGTCATCTCCTATGCCTCCTTCAACATCTTAGTAATTTTGTTTTTTAACTCTGCTGGCATCTCGACCGCGGGCGCATTTGGATGCTGCAACCACGAGGCCACTTTATGCGTTTCCGACCCCGCAACATCAAACATCGGCGGCTCCAATCTATAATCGATATTCAACGCAAATTGATTTCTCGGCGCAAACGCATCTCCTACCACTTCTTTGGCCAAATTTGGTGGCGATCCCGGAATCGTATACAACGTGGCATCGTCGGTATCTAAATCTGGCATCGCGGATAGCAACCCCCAGGTATACGGATGCTTCGGGGTATAGAATATCTCTTCTAYCGTTCCTGTTTCTACAATTTTTCCTGCATACATCACGTTTACGTAGTCTGCCACCTTTGCAACAACGCCAAGGTCATGCGTAATATATATTACCGACAGATCTTTCTTCTTCTGGATATCTTTTATCAGCTCCAAAATTTTTGCCTGAATTGTAACGTCTAGTGCCGTGGTTGGCTCGTCGCATATCAACACATACGGATCACACGATAGCGCTATTGCTATTACCACCCTCTGCCGCATTCCACCCGACAGCTGATGCGGATAACTTTTCATTCGCTTCCTGGCTTCTGTTATTCCCACCARCTCCAGCAACTCTAGCGCCTTATTATATGCCGCGTCCTTATCCATATTATAATTATATAGCATCGGCTCCATTACTTGCATTCCAATCGTCATCGTTGGATTTAGCGATGTCATCGGATCCTGAAAAACCATTGCRATCTTTCGCCCTCTAATATCTCTTTGCAATTCTTCTTTGGAAAGCTGAACGATATCGACCGTTTTGCCCTCTACTTTTCCTACTTCTGGACTATAGTCATCTTCCCACGTATAGCGGATAGTTCCCTGATCTATTCTTCCATTTCCAGCCAAAATTCCCATAATAGCTTTTGTTGCAACAGATTTTCCGCTTCCAGATTCACCCACAATGGCAATTGTCTCTCCTTTATTTAAGTCTAAATTTACTCCTCTTATTGCCTTCACTCTGCCATTATCAGTTTCAAACGATATGTGTAAATCGCGTATTTCCAATATTTTCATAGTTTATGCCTCCTTCATCGTAGGGTCAAATGCGTCGCGAAGCCCATCTGCAAGCAAATTGAAGCTAAGCATTAGTACTGCCAAAACCAATACTGGAATTACCACCATATATGGCGTGATCAAAATTGTTTTAAATCCATCGTTTATCAATGTTCCAAGCGATGCTTGTGGTTGCGGAATACCTAGGCCCACAAACGCTAGAAATGCCTCATAAAATATTGCATTGGGAATAGAAAACATCGACATAATAATTAGCTGTCCAAAGATGTTAGGCAAGATATCTTTAAAGATGATAAATATRTTCGACGCTCCCAAAGTTTTTGACGCCAAAACAAATTCCTCTTCCTTAATTTTTAGCACCTGMGCCCTCGTTATGCGTGCCATTCCTATCCAACCAGTTAGCATCAACGCCAAAATAATCGTAAACAACGATGCTTGCATAATCACTAGAAGCAGCGTCAAAATTACCAGCGACGGAATCGAACTTATCACTTCTTGAATTCGCTGCATTACTGTATCAACTTTGCCACCAAAATAGCCACTTACCAATCCGTATATCATTCCAAAGCAGATGTCTATTATTACCGCAGTTAGGGCAACGAATAACGAAATTCGAGTTCCGCTCCACACGCGCACAAACAAATCTCGCCCTAGTACATCTGTTCCAAATATATGCGTCGAATTTGGAGGCGTCGACTGAATAGAAGTATCGATGATATCAAATTCAAATGGCGATACTATTGGAGCGATCATAGCAAATAGGGCAATAATTATTATGCAGATGCCACCAACCACCGCTCCTTTATTCTTTAGCAAACGTTTAAAAAAGTCTTTATACCCCGAGTTTACAGCCAGCACTTCCTCAGCGACAGCCGCATCCACTTTTGCGGCAAATTCAAAGTCATTTTCTAAAAATTCCATAGCCTACTCTCCCTTCGCGATTCTTATTCTTGGATCAATTATTCCATACAAAATATCTATGATCAACATCAGCACCACATATAGAATGCTATACAAAAATGCTACCGCCAAAACCACGTTGTGATCGTTTACGGTAATTCCTTTTACTAGCAACGAGCCAAGACCCGGTATCGAAAATATCTGCTCCAGCACCATCGACCCCGTCATCAAATTTACCAGAATCGGTCCCAAAATTGTAATTACCGGTATCAGTGCATTACGAATAGCATGCTTTTTGATGATCAACTTACTATCCAACCCTTTCGCTTCTGCTAACGCGATATAGTCACTCGATAACACCGCAATCATTTCGGAGCGAGTAAATCTTCCTACATTGGCAATAACTCCAAACGACAAGGCAATCACGGGTAAAATCGACGACACAATAATATTATCTGAGTCAAACAAAACCGGAAAGACCGGAATCTGTACTCCAAATATAAGTAATAATAACAGCGCAACCACAAACGACGGTACGCTCACCCCAAGCACCGAAAACAATGTCGCTATCGTATCTCCGGCAGTATTTTTATGCTTTGCTGCATAGATTCCTAATGCAATACCGACTATCGTTCCCAATATTACCGCTGCAATTCCTATTCCAAAGGATATCGGGATCCTCGGCAATATCAAATTCGCTACTGGCTGATTTCTAGATATCCCAAATGAAGTTCCAAAATCTCCCATCATCATATTTTTAATGTACGTAAAAAATTGTATAATCAATGGCTGGTCCAAACCATACTTAGCGTAGAGTTGCGCTTTCTGAGCTTCCGATAGCTTTTCATCGTTAAACGGAGTTCCTGGCATTAGTTTTAACATCAAAAATAATATTGCCACAATCACCAACAGCGTCAACAAAGAAATAAGTACTCTCTTGCCCAAATATTTTACAGTTGACTTACTCATAATCATCCCCCTTACCAAAAAAGGAGCTACATCAGCTCCCGGTGTTTTTTACTCTGCGATATCTAAATTTTTGTAAATATACGGAACGCCCACTGCCTGAGTTCGTAGCCCCGTCACTTTAGGATTTAGTAACGCTGCAGCTCCCGTCTGAAATACCGGAATAACTGGTGCGCTCTCCAGTAAAATTGCCTCCGCATCTTTTAGCAGTTCCCATCTTTGCTCCGGAGTCGGTGCATCTGCGGCCGCTTGCATCGTTGCATCAAAATCTGGATTCGAATAATCTCCATAGTTATATGCGTTGCCCGAAAGTAACAAATTTAGATAAGTGGTGGGATCATCATAGTCTGGTCCCCATCTAGTCAACGCAACCTCAAACTCTCTATCTTTTTGCARCTCGATGCGATTTTCCTTTGGCTGTACATTCATCTTAACTTCCAAACCTGGCAGTGCTGCTTGTAGGCTAGCTTGGAGATACTCTGCAGCAGATTTTGCGGGGTCTGCATTGTCGTATAGCAACGTAATTTCTATAGTGTCCGTRCCAGCTTCGGCCAATGCCTTGTCAAAATATTCTTGCGCCAGCGCCTCGTTTGGCACCAAATATTCGTCTGTGCTCTCACGAAACATTACGCCATCTGGCCCCGGAGCCATCGCATGAGGTACAAATCCATTTACAGGCATCGACCCATCTTTTAGCACATTGTCAGTGAGATCTTCCTTATCTATTGCRTATGCAAGRGCCATCTGTAGGTTTCCATCTTCAAATGGTTCAGAGTTTTCATTCACTTGCAAATACCACAAATACGCATCTACGATTTCCAAAAATTCGTCGGTATCCTTRTATTTGTCAATCAGAGTACTACTAAGTCTTGTGTAATCSACRGTACCAGCTTCGAATGCTGTTACGCCAGTTGATACTTCTGGAGTGATTCTAAAAACTAGGTTATCGATTTTTACGGCATCTGCRTCATAATATGTGGGATTTTTAACCAGCTCAATTTTGGTATCTTTTTCCCAATTTTCCAGTAAAAACGCGCCATTTGACAAGATGCTATCAGGCGTAAATCCATATGCATCTCCCTGGKCAACAAAGAATTCTTCGTTTAGAGGATAGAACACCGGAAAYGCCATTAAGCTTAAAAAGTACGGCGTYTTCTTTGACARCTTAACCTCCAATGTCGCATCGTCGATCGCTTTCACTCCCAGCGTCTCCACATCTGCGCCCTCGTACAAAATCTTATCTGCATTCAATATGCACGCACCATCCATAGTAAATAAATACGCATACTCCGCATCTGGATTTGCAATAGTYTGTTTCCAGGCAAACTCAAAATCATGGGCAGTCACTGGTGCTTCGTTCGACCAGATCGCATCTGGCTTCATAGTAAATGTGTAGGTTAGCCCATCATCGCTCACGGTATAGGCATCTGCTATTGCGGGGATCAGCTTATCGTTTTTATCCGTAGTCATAAGCCCCTCTATCATTGTGTGCATTACCTCGAACGACATCCCGTCTGTCGCATAAGTTGAGTTTAACGATATGATGTCATTTTCTTTTGCCAGCGTTACAGTTTTGCCGTCTGCTTTATCGTCTGCGCTTCCGCAAGCGGTTAGCATTAACATTGTCATCATCAAAGCCGAAACCATTTTCTTCATTTATTTTCCTTCCTTTCTCTATTCCATTATTTCTAAATCCTTGTAGATATATGGCACACCCACTGCCTGAGTTCGCAAGCCCGTCACCTCAGGATTMAGCAATACCGCCGCACCCGTCTGAAATACCGGAATAACTGGTGCGGTCTCTAGCAAAATTGCCTCCGCATCTTTTAGCAGCTCCCATCGTTGCTCTGGAGTTGATGCGTCTACAGCAGCTTGCATCGTTGCGTCATAGTCTGGGTTTGAATATTTTCCATGATTTTGTGCATTGTCAGAAAGTAGCAGATTTAGATAGGTGGTTGGGTCATCATAGTCTGGTCCCCATCTAGTCAACGAAACCTCGAACTCTCCATCTCTTTGCAACTCGATGCGATTTTCCTTTGGCTGTACATTCATCTTAACTTCCAAACCTGGCAGTGTTGCTTGTAGGCTAGCTTGGAGATACTCTGCRGCAGATTTTGCGGGGTCTGCATTTTCGTATAGCAATGTAATTTCGATAGTATCAGTGCCAGCTTCRGCCAAYGCCTTRTCAAAATATTCTTGCGCCAGTGCTTCATCAAAAACTAAATACTCGTCTGTRCTATCACGAAACATTACGCCATCTGGCCCCGGAGCCATCGCATGGGGCACAAATCCATTTACAGGCATCGACCCATCTTTTAGTACATTGCTAGTGAGATCTTCCTTGTCTACTGCGTATGCCAAAGCCATTTGTAGATTTTCGTTTTGGAATGCTTCAGATTTTTCATTAATTTGTAGATACCATAAATACGCATCTACGATTTCCAAAAATTCATCTGTGTCCTTGTATTTGTCAATCAGAGTACTACTAAGTCTTGTGTAATCGACAGTACCAGCTTCGAATGCTGTTACGCCAGTTGATACTTCTGGAGTGATTCTAAAAACTAGGTTATCGATTTTCACGGCATCTGCGTCATAATATGTGGGATTTTTAACCAGCTCAATTTTGGTATCTTTTTCCCAATTTTCCAGTAAAAACGCGCCATTTGACAAGATGCTATCAGGCGTAAATCCATATGCATCTCCCTGGGCAACAAAGAATTCTTCGTTTAGAGGATAGAACACCGGAAATGCCATTAAGCTTAAAAAGTACGGCGTYTTCTTTGACARCTTAACCTCCAATGTCGCATCGTCGATTGCTTTCACTCCCAGCGTCTCCACATCTGCGCCCTCGTACAAAATCTTATCTGCATTCAATATGCGCGCACCATCCATAGTGAATAGATACGCGTACTCTGCGTCTGGGCTCGCAATAGTTTGTTTCCAGGCAAACTCAAAATCATGGGCAGTYACTGGTGCTCCGTTYGACCACAYCGCRTCCGATCTGATTGTAAACGTGTAGGTTAGCCCATCATCGCTCACGGTGTAGGCATCTGCTATTGCGGGGATCAGCTTATCRTTTTTATCCGTAGTCATAAGCCCCTCTATCATTGTGTGCATTACCTCGAACGACATCCCGTCTGTCGCATAAGTTGAGTTTAACGATATGATGTCATTTTCTTTTGCCAGCGTTACAGTTTTGCCGTCTGCTTTATCGTCTGCACCTCCGCAAGCGGTTAGCATYAACATTGTCATCATCAAAGCCGAAACCATTTTCTTCATTTATTTTCYTTCCTTTCTCTATTCCATTATTTCTAARTCCTTGTARATATATGGCACACCCACTGCCTGAGTTCGCAAGCCCTTCACCTYAGGATTMAGCAATGCCGCCACTCCCGTCTGAAATACCGGAATAACTGGTGCTGTCTCTAGCAAAATTGCTTCCGCATCTTTTAGCAGCTCCCATCTTTGCTCTAGAGTCGGTGCATCTGCAGCAGCTTGCATCGTTGCGTCATAGTCTGGGTTCGAATAATCTCCATAGTTATATGCGTTTCCCGACAGCAACAAATTTAGATAAGTGGTGGGATCATCATAGGCTGGTCCCCATCTAGTCAAAGCAATT
>NZ_ABEQ01000006.1 GCF_000171335.1 Candidatus Epulonipiscium viviparus | reverse complement strand
AACAATTGAAAAAAAATCTACTGCTCCAGCTTTACAAAAAGGCTACAACTCTCTCAAGAAGAAGTCAACTGATATTTCTTCCCCACAAAAAAGAGGAGTTTGTACAGCAGTAAAAACAGCTACTCCCAAAAAGCCCAACTCAGCTCTTCGTAAAATTGCCAGAGTTCGTCTTACAAATGGAATAGAAGTTACAGCTTATATCCCTGGAGAAGGTCACAATCTACAAGAACACAGTGTTGTTTTGATTCGTGGCGGAAGGGTAAAAGACTTACCAGGTACACGTTATCACATCATACGTGGTACTTTAGATACAGCAGGTGTTGCAAAAAGAGAGCAATCTCGTTCTAAATATGGAGCGAAGAGACCTAAGAAAAAATAATATAATAATCGCCCGGCACCAACTATCGCTTAGTTTATAATATATAATAATATGAAATAGATTAGTAATGGGCGCGCACGACCCCATCAATAATTGTTGGGGCGAGTACCGATGATTTATCAAAATTTCGTTAAGGAGGGAAGACCGTGCCACGTAAAGGACATATCGCAAAAAGAGACGTTTTAGCAGATCCAGTATACAACTCAAAATTAGTTACTAAGTTGATCAATACGCTTATGCTAGACGGAAAAAGAGGAACGGCGCAAAAAATTGTTTATGGTGCATTTGACATCGTAAAAGATAAGACAGGCAGAGATTCTATAGAAGTATTTGAGGAAGCTCTTGAAAATATTATGCCTGTATTAGAAGTAAAAGCAAGACGTGTGGGTGGAGCCACTTATCAAGTACCTATGGAGGTTCGTCCAGAAAGAAGACAAACTCTAGGACTTCGTTGGTTGATCACTTATATGCGTAAACGTGGAGAAAGAACCAGCACACAAGCCTTGGCAGCAGAGCTATTAGATGCTCTTAACAATGGTGGTGGAGCCGTTAAGAAAAAAGAAGACACACATAAGATGGCGGAAGCAAACAAAGCATTTGCACATTACAGGTGGTAATAAAGGCACAAAAGCCTAGAGGAGGAATAACATGGCAGGAAGAGAATATCCGCTCGAAAGGACTAGAAATATTGGTATCATGGCTCACATCGATGCCGGAAAGACAACATTGACAGAGCGAATTTTATTCTACACTGGAAGAAACCATAAGATTGGTGAAACTCATGAGGGTGGCGCTACTATGGACTGGATGGAGCAAGAAAAGGAGCGTGGTATTACAATAACCTCAGCGGCAACTACTTGCTTTTGGAATAACAATCGTGTAAACATTATTGATACTCCAGGACACGTAGATTTTACCGTTGAAGTTGAACGTTCGCTTAGGGTTCTAGACAGTGCTGTTGGTGTCTTTTGTGCAAAAGGTGGCGTTGAGCCGCAATCTGAAACAGTGTGGAGACAAGCAGACAAGTATAATGTACCTAGAATGGCATTTGTAAATAAAATGGACATTATGGGTGCAGATTTTTATAACGCAGTAGACATGATGCGTGATAGACTAGGAACTAACGCAGTTCCTATGCAGCTTCCAATCGGAGCTGAAGATGAATTTATTGGTATTATTGATCTTCTTGAAAACAAAGCTTATATCTATAAAGACGATCTTGGAAAAGAAATCGATGAAATTGAGATTCCAGATGATATGAAAGAAAAAGCTGAAAAATTTAGAGAAGAAGCAATTGATGCCATTGCAAGTATTGATGATGATTTGGCAGAAAAATATTTAGAAGGTGAAGAGCTTACTTTGCAAGAGCTAAAAACAGGTCTTAGAAAAGCAGTTATAGGAACTCAAATCGTCCCTGTATTCTGTGGCTCGGCCTATAAAAACAAAGGTGTTCAAAGATTACTTGATGCCATTGTTGAGTATATGCCTGCACCTACAGATATCGAAGCTATCAAAGGCATAGACCCAGATACCGATGAACCTATGGTACGTCACTCATCTGATGAAGAGCCTTTCTCAGCGCTTGCATTCAAAATCATGACAGACCCATTCGTTGGAAAACTTGCCTTCTTCAGAGTTTATTCTGGTACACTTGAATCAGGATCATATGTATATAACTCTGTAAAAGGCAAAAAAGAGAGAATCGGTCGTATAGTACAAATGCACGCAAACTCAAGACAAGATATTGATAAAGTATATGCTGGCGATATTGCAGCAGCAGTTGGTTTAAAAGGAACTACTACGGGTGATACTCTTTGTACAGAAGATAATCCTGTAATCCTTGAATCGATGGTATTCCCAGAACCTGTTATCTCTGTTGCTATCGAACCAAAGACTAAAGCTGGTCAGGAAAAAATGGGTATTGCATTATCTAAACTTGCTGAAGAAGATCCAACTTTTAAAGCATATACAGACCAAGAAACTGGTCAAACAATTATAGCTGGTATGGGTGAATTACACCTTGAAATCATCGTCGATAGACTGCTTCGTGAATTTAAAGTTGAAGCTAATGTAGGCGCTCCTCAAGTTGCTTATAAAGAAACTCTCGCTAAAGATGTTGATATCGAATCCAAATTCGTTCGTCAATCTGGTGGTAGTGGTCAATATGGACACTGTAAAGTTAGATTTTCAAGACTTGATCCTAACTCTGAAAAAACTTATGAATTTAAAAGCTCAGTTGTCGGTGGTTCTATTCCAAAAGAATATATTCCAGCAGTAGACAAAGGTATTAGAGATGCTATGACAAGTGGTCCTCTAGCAGGATACGAAGTTTTAGGTATCATGGCCGACTGCTACGATGGTTCCTATCATGATGTTGACTCATCCGAGATGGCATTTAAAATAGCAGGTTCTATGGCATTCAAAGATGCTATGAAAAAAGCTGGTGGATTACTACTTGAGCCTATTATGAAAGTTGTAGTAATTGTTCCTGAAGACTACATGGGCGATGTTATTGGTAACATTAACTCTCGTCGTGGTAGAATCGAAGGAATGGAAGCTCGTAATGGTGCTCAAGAAATTAGAGCTCTGGTTCCACTAGCAGAAATGTTTGGATATGCGACAGATCTTCGTTCTAGAACTCAAGGTCGAGGCAACTATTCTATGGAATTTGATCACTATGAGCAATGTCCAAAGAGTATTCAAGATAAAGTTGTTGCTGACGGCAAATAATTTGTTTCGTATCAAAAGTAATATAAATTGGAATAATTCCAATATCAAATGGAAATAATTAATAATAAAACTAACTGAAAATATTCAGTTGCATTTCAAGGAGGATTTTTTAAAATGGCTAAAGCTAAATTTGAACGTAACAAACCACACGTAAATATTGGAACAATCGGACACGTTGACCACGGTAAGACTACTCTTACTGCTGCGATCACAAAAACTCTTCACGAAAGATATGGTACTGGTGAAGCAGTCGCTTTCGACAATATTGATAAAGCTCCAGAAGAAAGAGAGCGTGGTATTACAATTTCTACAGCTCACGTTGAATATGAGACACCAAATCGTCACTATGCACACGTTGACTGTCCAGGACATGCTGACTATGTTAAAAACATGATCACAGGAGCAGCTCAAATGGATGGAACCATTCTTGTTTGTGCTGCTACTGACGGGCCAATGGCTCAAACTCGTGAGCATATCCTACTTTCTCGACAAGTTGGTGTTCCTTATATCGTAGTATTCCTAAATAAATGCGATATGGTTGATGACGAAGAACTTATCGAATTAGTAGAAATGGAGATTCGTGAACTTTTAAATGAATATGAGTTCCCTGGAGATGATACTCCTATTATTCAAGGTTCTGCGCTTCAAGCTCTTAATGATCCAATGGGTCCTTGGGGAGATAAAATCGTTGAAATGTTCGAAATCATCGATGAATATATTCCAACTCCTAAGCGTGATACAGAAAAACCTTTCCTTATGCCAGTTGAAGACGTATTCTCTATTACTGGTCGTGGAACAGTTGCCACAGGTAAAATTGAATCTGGTATCCTAAAAGTTGGAGACGAAGTAGAAATCGTTGGTATCAAAAAAGAAACTCGTAAAGTAATTTGTACTGGAGTTGAGATGTTTAGAAAACTTCTTGATCAAGGTGAAGCTGGCGATAACATCGGTGCACTTCTTCGTGGTGTTCAAAGAAATGAAATCGAACGTGGTCAAGTTCTTTGTAAACCTGGATCAATCACTCCTCATACAAAATTTAAAGCTGAAGTTTACGTTCTTAAAAAAGAAGAGGGCGGTCGTCATACTCCATTCTTTTCAAATTATAGACCACAATTCTATTTCCGTACAACAGACGTTACTGGACTAATTAAATTACCAGAAGGCGTAGAAATGTGTATGCCTGGGGATAACATCGAAATGGAAATTGAGCTTATCCATCCAATAGCTATGCAACAAGGACTTAGATTTGCGATTCGTGAAGGCGGACGTACAGTAGGTTCTGGAGTTGTTTCTGAAATCATTGAATAATCTAAAGATAAGGGCTATATTTCCAAGTTTTAATACGGGAGGTATAGCCTTCTTTTGTATCTAAATTCTTAGAAAGGGGAATTTATAATGGCAGTTAGTTTACAAAAAGGGCAAAAAATTAGTTTGACCAAAGAACGCCCTGGGCTTTCCCAAGTAATAATCGGATTAGGATGGGATGCGAAAAATCAGAAAGCTAGTCTTTTTTCAAAAACTAAACCTTTTGATTGCGATGCTTCTGTTCTTGCATTATCGAATAAAAAACTCACAAATAATAGTGATGTTATATATTATGGCAACCTATCACATCCAAGTGGAGCCATCACACATCTTGGTGATAATTTAACAGGTGATGGTGACGGTGATGATGAACAAATTATTGTAGATTTTTCAAAAATGCCTCCATCTCTTGATTCCTTAATAGTTGTAGTTAATATTTATCAATCCACAGAACGCAAACAACATTTTGGCAATGTAAAAAATGCTTTTATTAGAATAGTAGATCCAAAAAATAATATCGAACTTTGCAGATATAATTTAACCGATGATTATTCTAATTTAACCGCCCTCATATTTGGTGAACTTTATAAAAAAGACAGTGAATGGCGCTTCAATGCTATTGGACAGGGTACGACAGATCCTACTCTAAATTCCTTAATAAAAAAATATCATTAAAATCAAAATAGACTGCAAATTCATTTACAGTCTATTTCATATTACCCTTTTTTTATTTATCATATCTTTTATACAAATTTTACATCACTCATTATTCTTTTCATTATATGCAAACTCATTACCAAATCAAATTATTATTACTTCTTTCAAATTATAAAAATTGACGCTACAAAGTGCTATCCTTGTATCATCCATTAATTACAACACTTTTTTATGCAATTTACTCAATATTTTCTGCTGTTTTTAGCATATTCTCTATAAAAATTCCATATCCTGTTGTTGGATCATTGACAAATACATGACTTATAGCTCCTATAATTTTATCATTTTGAATAATAGGAGACCCACTCATCCCTTGAATTATTCCTTTTGTAATATTTAACAATTCTTCATCAATAATTTTTACAATCATTCCTTTAGACGGTTCACTAATATGCTTCGCTATCTTTTGAATTTTTACATCATATGACCGCACTCCCTCTCCTGTTAAATCAGCCAAAATTACAGCCTCTCCTTCTTCTACTTCACTCGAAGTAGCTACTTGAACTGTTTCTTTGGTCACTTGTTCTATATCATTTTCATCCATAATTCCAAAAATTCCGCAATTAGTATTGTTAGCTACACTACCAAGACTTGCTGCATCAGCTGTATCAATTATTCCACTAATTTCACCTGGAACACCCGCTTCACCTTTTTTGATGCCATCTATTTCTGCTTCCATAATTTTTCCATGCGAAATAGGAATAATTTTTTCAAAATCGGTATCTGTTATGCCATGACCCAATGCACCAAAATTTCCCGTTTCTGGTTCAACATAAGTAAGTGTACCCAACCCCTGAACAGTATCTTTTATCCATATTCCTAATTTATAACTATCTTCTGCATTTGAATATTCAGGTACCACTTCTGTTTGAATATATTTATCTTCACGCATGATATCCAAAACTACAGGAGTATTAGAATTGGTTTCTATATATTTTTTAAAATCTTCTTTAGTATTTACTGGATTATTATTAATTGAAAGAATTCGATCACCTTTTTTAATCTTTCCTTTACAAGGATGTACTTGATTCCCATCAGATTCAAATTCACCAGTTCCAACAACACAAACTCCCACAGAATGTATTTCTATTCCTATTACATCTCCACCCGGAATCACTTCCATATGAGGACGAACCGAAACGATAACTGTTTTGATTGGAATAGATCCTAACAAATTTATTTTCAGTTTTGCGCTTCCTTCATCTGCAGCTTTTACTACTAAAGGATCATTCAAATTTATGTTTTTTATCCCCTCTAATACATTATTTATATTATCATCTAAAATTAAATTTTCATCTTGAGCTTTTATAGTAGCTTTAACTGGAATATTAAAATCTATACTATATTCCTGACCTACAACCATATTTATTTCATCTGGTAAATAATATTTTGCAATTACCACTGGGCTTATTAATATCATAATACTTATAAGTGATAAAAAAATCAATAATATTTTTTTATGTTTATCCTCATACAAGTTTACACATCCTATTCTGTAATATACTAATACTTATAAAATTGCCTATTTAGGTAACATTTATACAGTTTTACAGATTATTCATAAGGTATTATTTTCATAAAAAAGAAATACAAGGAATTATTGAATTTTTTATCAATAAACAAAAAACATTACATTGTTTTTACATCATTTTTAAGTATTTAAAATTTTATTAAACTCTTTTATTATATAAGATGCTCTATCAATATCTTTTATAGCACAAAAAATTGTATCATCTCCTGCAATAGTACCAACTATATCTTTGTAATTAAATGTATCTATAGCCGATGCCACTGCTTGACTCATTCCTGGAAGCGTTTTTATAACTAAAATATTTTGTGCTATATCTATAGTCAAAAAACCTGCCTTAAACACTCGCACCACTTTTGCCGATATATTAATTTCTGCATTGTTTAATGCAATATATTTTTGTTTATCTATACTCATTGCAATTTTTGTCAACTTCAATTCTCTAATATCTCTAGAAATCGTAGCTTGTGTCACTCTTAATCCTGCTTTTTCAAGGTTTTCTACTAATTCTTCTTGTGTTTGAATGTTATATTCATTAATAAGATTTAAAATCTTAGATTGTCGTTCTTCTTTCTTCCCCATTGTTATCGTCCTTTTTAAATATTTTCTTACTTAGTACCTCAAAAAAATCTCTGTCAGAAAGCTTTAAAAGTTTTACTCTTTTTGAAGCCTTGCAAATTTCTATTGTATCATTTTTATTTATTGACATTTTAACAACTCCATCGATGCATAAACTCAATTCTTCTTGATCTGGTAATCTAATAGAAACCTCATCTTTATTAGTAAGAACAATACTTCTAGAATAAATTGTATGTGGACAAATTGGAGTTAAAATTATATTATCTGCTTCCGGAACAACAATAGGTCCTCCAGCAGATAAATTATAGGCTGTCGAACCTGTTGCAGTGGATATTAATATTCCATCTGCTGGATAAATATCAACCACTTTTTTGTTTACACTTATTTCAAATTCTGTTATTCTACTACTAAATGAACGGATTAAACTAGTTTCATTTAAAGCTAGATATTCATATTTCATTAAAGCATTAGTAACAGTAGTATTAAGCATCATTCGTTCTTCTATCTTGGCTTTAACTAGATTTTCTTTTGTCAACAGTTTATCTATTTCCGAAGCTTCTATATCTGCCAAAAAACCTAATCTTCCCAAATTTATTCCCAAAATAGGTATATCATAGAGAACTGCGTCTTGCGCTACTCGCAATATCGTTCCATCACCACCCACAACAATTAGCATATCTGCCCAACTACAGATCTCTCTATTATTACACTCCAATTCAAACTCAATATTTTCTCTTTTTAAAATTTCTGCTATTTGCAATGTAACTTTTAAATCCTTGTCTTTATCCAAATTAGTAGCTACCCCAATTTTCACATTTACAACTCCTCATGCGACAACTTTACAACTTTAGCAACTATGTCATTTTTATCCAATTTATCAACTTTATATTCATTTGACAAATATATTAAATACTCACGATTACCCTCTGGTCCTTTTATAGGCGAAAAATCTAATCCTACAACAGAAAAACCTATTTCAGTTACATAATTCCATATGTTTTCGATCACTCTTTGATGCACTATAGGATCTTTTACAACTCCGTGCTTCTTAACTTCTTCTCTTCCAGCTTCAAATTGAGGCTTTATTAATGCAACTATTTCTCCATCTTTTGCTAATAAATTTTTAGTTGGCTGCAAAATTTTTGTTAAAGAAATAAACGATACGTCAATCGAACTAAAATTAATTTGTTCTGATATTTCTTCCTGAGTTACATAACGCATATTAGTTTTTTCAAGCGAAATTACTTTTGGATTTTGGCGCAATGTCCATGCTAACTGCCCATATCCTACATCTACGGCATATACTTTAGCAGCCCCTTCTTGCAGCATACAATCTGTAAATCCACCTGTTGACGATCCAACATCCATACAAATTTTACCAGCTAAACTGATGTTAAATTTTTGAATAGCTTTTTCTAGCTTAAATCCGCCTCTACTTACATATTTCATTTTTTGTCGTACTTCAATTTCAGCACTGACTTTTACTTTTAACCCAACTTTATCTTCTTTTTGCCCATCAACATATACAACTCCTGCCATAATATATGCTTGCGCCTTTTCACGTGAATCTGCTAAAGCTCTTTTCGTAATTAATACATCTAATCTTTCTTTTAATTCATTCATTTTTTAAGTTTCCTTGTTCATTTTATCATTTATTATTGCTACCATTTGTTTAGGCAACATATTATATTTTTTTAATAATTCATCTATCTTTCCATGTTCTATAACACCATCTTCATAGCCAAATTGAATATATTTTTTTGACACGTCATTAGCCACCAATGCTCTTACAATCAAGCTAGCAAATCCGCCTGTCAAAACATGATCTTCTATTGTCACAACAGTGCTATAACCTTTTACCAATTCAATTAAAACATCAACATTTAATGGCGTTATAACAGGAATCTCAACTAAACCTGCTATTATATTATGGTCGCTTTGCAATTCTTTACATACTTCCAATCCCCAAATAGTTGCTTTTCCTGTTGCCATAATTAAAATTTCTTTACCTTTTATATGCACTACCGGACTTATATCCTGATTATAAATCACGGCACTCAATTCTGTTTCTTCTACATTTCCACGCGGATATCTTATCGCGACAGGTGTTTTTTTAACTAATGCATATTTTAATGCGCTTTTTATTTCACCTGGATATTTGGGTGACAAAATCGTCATGTTAGGAATATGCGAAAGATATGCTATATCAAATATTCCTTGATGCGTTTGCCCATCTTCTCCCACCAACCCAGCTCTATCAATTGCAAACACAACAGGTAAATTCTGCAATGCGCAATCATGTAAAATTTGATCATATGCCCTTTGCAAAAATGAAGAATATATTGCTACTACGGGCTTTATTCCCTCAATAGCCATGCCTGCTGCAAAAGTTACGGCATGCTGTTCGGCTATTGCTACATCAAAAAATCGTTTTGGAAATTTCTCACTAAATTTTTTTAGCCCCACGCCTTCTGTCATTGCAGCAGTTATGGCAACAATCTTATCATCATCTTTGGCTATATCAACAATAGCGTCTCCAAAGGCATCTGAGAAAGTATATTCAGATTGAGCCCTAACTGAAGAAACCCCATGATACTTTTCTGGCTCCTTTTCTGCTAAATAATGCCCTTTTCCTTTTATAGTATTAACATGAATTAATATTGGACCATTAATTGTTTTTGCCTGCGAAAAAATTTTAATTAATCCTTCTACATTATGCCCATCAATCGGTCCAAAATATTTAAATCCCATCTGATCAAATATTGTTTCAGGAATCACCATGTTTTTTAAACTATCTTTAGTATATTTAATTGTTCCTTTTAATGAATCTCCAATTTTAGGAATTTTTTCTAAGCAACGTATCACTTTTATTTTTACATTTTGATACTTTTGATTTGCTCTAAGCGATGTAAGGTATTTACTTATACCTCCAACATTTTTCGAAATACTCATCTCATTATCATTTAACACCACTATTAAGTTATTATTTGAACGCCCCGCATTGTTTAATGCTTCAAAAGCCATTCCTCCTGTTAAGGCCCCATCTCCTATCACTGCTATTACATTAAATTTTTCATTTTGTAAATCTCTTGCTGTTGCAATTCCCAATGCTGCAGAAATAGATGTCGAGCTATGCCCCGTTTCAAAAATATCATGTGGACTTTCTTGACGCTTTATAAATCCGCTTATTCCACCAAATTGCCTTAATGTTTTAAATTTTGTTTTTCTACTTGTCAAAATTTTGTGAGTATATGATTGATGCCCCACATCCCAGACTATTTTATCTTTTGGTGAATCAAAAACATAATGCAATGCTAGTGTCAACTCCACTACTCCCAAATTTGATGCCAGATGCCCTCCTGTTTTAGAAATAGATCTAATTAAAAATTGCCTGACCTCTTGCGAAAGAACTTCTAGCTGTTTTGTATCTAATTCTTTGATATCTGATACTTTTTTTATTTTTGATAAAATTTTAAACATAGTTCCTTCTTCCTTTTCCATTTATTAATTTTTTTTAGTATACTTTTTTTTTATTAATAAGGCAAGGGAATATAAATAAAAAAACGCCCACTAATAGGACGTTCTAAATTTCCATTCTACCCTGTAAGGCACGTGATAACGTTACTTCATCTACATACTCCAAATCTCCTCCAACTGGAACCCCATGTGCTATCCTAGTAGTTTTCACTCCAAGTGGTTTAGTGAGCTTACTAATATACATTGCTGTTGCTTCACCTTCTATATTTGGGTTAGTTGCTAATATTATCTCGTCTATTTTCTCGTTTTTTATTCTACTTAACAGTTCCTTAACCTTTATATCATTGGGTCCAACTCCCATAAGAGGTGAAATTGCTCCGTTTAATATGTGGTATACGCCTCGATATTCACCTGTTTTTTCATAGGCAGCCATATCTCGTGAATCCTCTACTACCATAATAAGATTCTTTTCTCGTCTATCATCTTTACAAATAGGACACAATACATCATCAGTCACGGTACAGCATTTTTCACAATAACGAATATTTTCCTTTGCTTCTACAATTGCTTTTGCCAACTGATCTACTTTATCTTTTGGCATAGAAATTATATAAAATGCCAGCCTACTTGCAGACTTTGTACCAATCCCCGGAAGCTTAGATAACTCTCCAATTAGCGAAAGCATCTTGCTTCCATAATAATTATTCACTAAAACAATCCTCCCATTCCTGGAGGCAGATTTCCACCAGTAATTTTAGCCATTTCTTTTTGAGATAATTCTTCCGCTTGTCTAAGAGCCTCATTAACAGCCGTCATAACTAGATCTTCTAAAGTTTCAATATCATCTGGATCTACTGCCTCTTCCTTGATTGTCACATTTCTTATTTCTTTATTAGCGCTCGCTACAACTTCTACGATGCCCCCTCCCACTGTTGCTGTTACAGTCAGGTCCGCCAATTTTTCTTGTGCTTCTTCCATCTGCTTTTGCATCTTTTGTGCTTGCTTCATCAGTTGCCCCATATTAGGCATTCCAAAATTTTGTTTTGACATTTTATATTCCTCCCTATTTTACTGCTGTAATTGAGTAATTTACTCTATTTCCAATCATTGATAATATTTCTGCTGCTGAATTTTGCGAATATATTACTTCATCTATAGCTCTTATAGTATATTCTTTACCTGTCACTTCTATAATTTTATCCCTTATTTCTTTTAACACACCTTCAGCCAATGTGGATCTTTTATTAGCTGCATTATTTTGCGATGATCTATCTACTATTTGTATAACATCATGTTCTACATACATTTCTAGAGTGCCAGCCTCAAATAATGACCTCGTTAATGACCACAATTTCGCTAAAACTTTCTCCCATATTGGCAAGAAAGTTTGGTATTCTTCAGACGTTGCCTTTACTCTTTCAATTTCTGTTACTACAGCTTCCTCGGAAGCCTTCTCCACTACTTTAATGCCGTTTTTTTTTACTTCTTCCAATTGTTTTTCTATCGAAAGCATTCTATCAAGAACAGAATCTTTTGACAAATCAACCTCTGGTGTACATAATTTTATAACCGCCACTTCTAGTGTAATTCTCGGAAATGTCGAAGTTTTCATCTCCATATCTAATTCTGTAAAATTCTTAATATATCTAAATATAGTCTCTATTGCTAATTCATTTGCTTGCTGCGTTAATTCTCTAACGTGCTCTTGCGTATAATCTAATATTTCAGTTTTTTGCTCTGTTGTTTTTGCTATCAATAAATTTCTGGTATGCATAAGCAAATCTTTTGCAAACTGCTTAATATTTCTGCCTTGTTGATTAATCTCATTACAAACTGCTATAGCTTTTGCTGCATCCATTTCTATCACTGCATTCATCATTTCAAAAAGTAGAGCGTTATCAACAGCCCCAACAAGTTTTAACACTTTACTATGTGTGATTTTCTCATCTATATAAAAGGAAATACACTGTTCTAATATACTTAACGCGTCTCTCATTCCACCATCTGCTAATCGTGCAATCAGTTCTACTGCCTCTTTTTCTATCTCAATATTTTCACGTTGCATATAGTCTAATAAGCAATCACAGATATCACTTGTACTAATTCGTCTAAAATCAAATCGCTGGCATCTAGATAAAACTGTTGCAGGAATCTTTTGAGGATCTGTTGTTGCTAAAATAAATACAACATATGGCGGTGGCTCCTCTAATGTTTTTAGCATCGCATTAAAGGCTGCTGGCGAAAGCATATGAACTTCATCTATAATATATACTTTATATACTCCCACCGCAGGTGTATATAATACTTCCTCATTAATCTGGCGAATATCATCGACTCCATTATGAGATGCTGCGTCCAACTCTATAATATTAACAAAAGCTCCCTCCGCGATCTCTTTGCAAACTACACATTTTTCACATGGTTTGCCGTCAACTGAATTTTTACAATTTATTGCTCGTGCAAAGATTTTAGCCGCTGTAGTTTTTCCTGTACCTCTACTACCAGTAAAAAGATAAGCATGAGCAATTCTATTTAATTTTATTTGATTCTTTAATGTTTTTGTAATATGCTCCTGCCCAACCATGTCCGAAAACTTTTGTGGACGGTACTTTCTATATAGTGTAAGATACATGCCTTTCCTTTCATTAATCTAAAAAAATCTATTGTTATTATATCAGCCTTATACTTTATATTATAGGCTACTTATAATAATTATAGTTGACTAACCCATCTCATAGATGCTATCGTAAATCTCATTAATTGACATTTATAGGAGGATCAAAATGGAAAAATTTATTTGTACTGTATGTGGATATATTCACGAAGGAACTGAACCACCTAAGCAATGCCCTATTTGTAAAGCACCTGCTAGTAAGTTCAAAAAACAAGAAGCAACTAACGGTCTTGTTTTTGCAGATGAACATGTTGTTGGTGTAGCTCAGGGGGTTGACCAACGAATCGTCGACGGTCTTCGTGCCAACTTCGAAGGTGAGTGTAGTGAAGTTGGAATGTATCTTGCCATGGCCAGAGTTGCTTATCGCGAAGGTTATCCAGAAATCGGAGTCTACTGGGAAAAAGCAGCTTTCGAAGAGGCCGAGCATGCCGCAAAGTTTGCTGAACTACTTGGCGAAGTTGTAACCGACTCTACCAAGAAAAATCTCGAAATGCGTGTTGCTGCCGAACATGGCGCCACTGCAGGTAAAAAAGAATTAGCAACTCTTGCGAAACAGCTTAATCTTGATGCGATTCATGATACTGTTCACGAAATGGCAAAAGATGAAGCTAGACACGGTAAAGCTTTCCAAGGTCTTCTACAAAGATTTTTTAGTTAGTCACCACACAAGCTCCTTTTTTCGGAGCTTTTTTAAAATATAAGTTCCTCATCTTCATCCACGTTATGTTCTACCGTTTGTTCTGTTTTCTTATTCACTTTTAATTTATTGAGTACATCCGGAATATTTGCTACAATTCCAGGCGCCATATCCAATAACTTACTAAGCCCATCTTGGTTTTTCAGACTAATCAACTGTGTCGTCCCATTTTGAATTACAAGTACAGCACTTGGAGAAATTTTTGCGCCCACACCTCCTGCATTTGCTCCCATCGGTCCATCAACATATCTTTCTTTTTCCTTATTTTTTTCCTTCAGTTTTGATGAGCTATTTCCGCCAATACCAAGCCCAAAACTTACATCTACTAACGGTACTAAAATTGTACTCTCTATATGGATTGGCTCTCCTACCACAGTTTTAGTCGTAATAAAATGTTCCAAATCTTTTAACAAACTTCCAATATTATTTTCTGTCATCATTTGATTCCTCTTTCTTCTCTGGTTTCATACTATCTAAAATCTCTTGCGTAAAAATTCTAAACGGTTTATACACTATAAGATTTAACATTATCAACATCAGTGTCGCAACATTAAATTGCCCCTTTATAAAAGCATCACCTTTAAGAACTTCATCACTAAAATTTCCATTAATTGTTCCATACGGAGCATAATAAGGATAAAACATAGCGCAAGCACCGATAATTTCTCCCGTTGTTGCTGCTGACTTTGCACCTACTTCCACTTCAAACTGAAATTTGTCTGGAGCTGTCGCTTTTATCGTTTTTTTCAATGCTGTTACAAATCTCGATACCGCATCGTGTCTATATTCACTATTTTTTATAGTACTAAAAACTTTTTTGTAATCAGTCTTTTCAGCATTTTCTTTAACTTTTTTCGCTTTAGCTTCTCTTTTGTCCCTACTCTCAGTATCATCAAATATAATACTAAAAGTAGAATTGAATTCTCTATCAAATTCCTCTGTTAAATTATAATTAAACACAATCTCAAACTCTTTTGCTAATGAAAAATTCATATTTCTTATAAACTCTTCATCTAATACTTGCTGAAATTCCTTATCTAATTCACCAACTTGATACACACAATTCTCTACAGGCTTTGGCATTTCAACTTCAGTTTTAATTCCCTTTATAAAAGTCTTGTATTTTCCAGTATCTGCCATATTCACTTTAGGCGTTTTTTCAGATGACGCTACATTCGCTTTAGATGTTTTTTCAGATGACGCTACATTCGCTTTAGGCGTTTTTTCAGATTGTGTTTTCTCCACATTTTTCTTAGTTTTCTTTGCCTTTAAGTCAACACCAAATCTTTTATTTTTCTTCTTTTTTTCTTTCGATGATGGATACACTAATTTATTAAATACATAAGCTTCAAATAACACTTTTTTATTAATATATTCAAATTGTATTTTAATAAAGTTCCAAAGCATAAACTTAATCTTCAATAATAATTGTTCCCAATTTTCCATATAAATAACATACTTATTCGGCAAAAATAAAATTAATATTATCACAGTCAGCAGAATAAAAAGAATACTTCCCGTCAATTGTAAAATTACCATAAACTTCTTTCCTTCTCCTTTAACTGTTTCAAAGATACTGTTCCTTTATTATAGATCTCATCAATAATATTTACTAAATATTCTAATATAATTTTCTTACTTTTGGCTAACCCTATCAAATAACACTCATCATAACTCTCATTTAAAAATTTACCCTGTATTATTTCCAATGTTTGCACGTTATCTCTTGCTGTACACAAAAAATATAGTCCTTTTGGATAGCGTCCCTTTGATATATTCTTTCTCATTTTTCGCAAAAATTTAATTTTTTTCTGAATTTGTACTCGTGCCGATATTTTCATAACATAAGCAAAACTTCTCTTACAACTTTACACGCCACTGCTGTTGATACCCCACTTTGATCATAGTGCGGTGCAAGCTCCACAATATCAGCTCCAACAAAATCCAGACCTTTTAAACATAATAGACTTTCTAAAAATTCGTTAAAACTCACACCACCTGGCTCCGGTGTTCCTGTTCCTGCAAATATAGAAGGGTCTAATACATCTAAATCAATTGTAAGATAAATTTTCTTTCCTTTCAATTGAGGTAAAACTTCTTTAATCATAGAAGCATTAAATTTATTTAAATAAGTATGTCTCTTAGCAAACTCAAATTCTTCTTTTGTTCCAGAACGTATTCCAAATTGAAAAATTCGTTTATCTCCTAAAATATCCCATGCTCTCTTTATAACACTAGCATGAGAGAGTTTCTCACCCAAATATTCTTCTCTCAAGTCTGTGTGCGCATCAAAATGAACTATGCACATATCTGGATATTGCTCTGCTAACGCCTCAATTACTCCCAAACTTACTAAGTGCTCTCCACCTAACATTAATGTTTTTTTTCCAGATATGCTAGATGTAAATTTATTAATGTTTTGCAAAACTCGCTCTGGATTTCCAAACGGAAAATCCAAATCTCCCACATCTGCTATTCTTTTATCTTCCAAATCTTCGTCTTGATACGGTGAATATGTCTCTAACCCAAATGAATCTCCTCTTATAGCCATAGGCCCAAAACGCGCTCCCGGTTTAAATGATGTCGTTCCATCAAATGGTGCCCCAAATATTACAATCTCCGCATCTTCAACTTCAGCTTCACATGAAATAAATTTCGGTCCCTTTATCATATCAAACATTTGCAGTATCCTCTAACATTTCTATTACGTATGTTGGCAACATAAACGATCCCACGTGCAAATTCGTATTATAATATTTAGTTTTTAGCCCCAGACTATTCCACTTGTCTGCCTTTAGGTCTACAATAGGATCTAATTCCTTAGACGCAAATCCAAATAACCAATGTCCAGATGGATATGTCGGCATATGAAATTGATACACCTTTGCTATCGGAAATGTTTCGCGAATTTTCTTCGATGAACGACGCATCTCATGAGCATAGCTTTCATAGTACGGGCTCTCATGTTGATTAATTAATATACCATTTTTTGTCAAAATTCTCTTGCAGTTATTATAAAAAGCATATGTGAATAGCCCTTCTCCTGGTCCTATTGGATCTGTCGAGTCTACCAAAATTAAATCATAGCTATTATCTGCACATTCTTGAACAAATTTTAATCCATCTTCAAAATACATCTTGAGGCGCACATCATTATCCAACTTACAAGCTGTTTGCTGCAAATATTTTTGGCATAAACGCACTACTCTTTCATCTATTTCTACCATATCTACCTGTTCCACACTGCTATATCTCAAAACTTCACGCGCTGTTCCTCCGTCTCCTCCGCCAATTATTAACACTTTCTTAACGTCTGGATTAACTGCCATAGGCACATGCACAATCATATCGTGATAAATAAACTCATCTTTTTCAGTTACCATCATAAGCCCATCTAATGTAAAAAACGTACCAAAGGTTTTACTTTTAAAAAAGTCTATTTCTTGAAATTCACTTTTCTCTGTATGAATATGTTCGCTTACCTGAATAGAAAACTTTGTATCGTTTTGATGATTTTCTGTATACCATAAATCCATAGAATTTTCCTCCAAATTTTTATCTATTATTAATATATTCTCTACAACTTCACTATCCTTCAAAATCATAACACTTTCTTGCATTAAGTACAGAAAATAGTCAATGAGCTTTCGATTAATCTTTTCTCCCGGAATAATTATTGGTATCCCTGGAGGGTAAATCATTACAACTTCTCCACATATTTGACCCACTGCCTGTCTTATGTCAACCTCTTTTTTGGCGTAATAGTACGCATCTCTTGGAGAAAGAATTGTTTTGGGAAACTCATTAAAGTGAATTGTATTTTTGCTCCCTTTATCTTTTTTATAGTATAACTCACTTATATTGGCAAGTGCAGTTACTAATTTATTTACTGTTTGTTCTGTATCTCCAAACGAAATAATTGCAAGGATCACAAATGGTTCTGCTAATTCAATTTGAATATTATACTTTTCTTTCAATAATGCATATACAAAAAATCCTGATACTGAAAGCTCTTTTACAGAAATAACCATTTTTAAATCATCGAAATCAAAGACTCCTTTTGCTTCAACATATTCTTCCCGCATTAGACAACTAAGTCCGTTCATCCTGTTTATTTCAGCTTTTGCCTTTGCCGCTATTTTATATAATGCATCTAGCCGCTCTTTTCCTTCTATCACAAGCATCCTTCTCGCTTCATCTATCGAACACATCAATAAGTATGATGCCGATGTCGTTTGCAATAAGTTAATTGCGCATCGCACTTTCTCTTTTGTAATTAATCCTGTATTTTGCAAAATTATAGAAGTTTGAGTGAGTGCTCCTCCCGTTTTATGCATACTCGTTGTTACAAGATCTGCTCCTAGCCTTGCTGGATTTACAGGTGTATATTCCGAAAATCCAAAATGCGCCCCATGTGCCATATCCACCAAAACCGCTATGCCTCGCTCATGACAAAATTTTATTATGCTTTTTAGGTTTGATGTTACACCAAAATATGTTGGGTGCAATACAAATACCGCTTTCACTGTCGGATTTAAATCCAACGCATGGGCTATCTTACTTAGTGTTACTCCATTTGATATCCCTAATTGTTCATCAATTTCAGAATCTATAAAAACTGGAATGCCTCCCGAGAGAATTAATGCGTTTATCGCAGATTTATGAACATTTCGAGGCAAAATTATTTTATCCCCAAATGATATCGCACTCATAATCATAGCTATTACACCACTGGTTGATCCGTTTACTAACATATATGCAAACTCGGCCCCATACGCATCTGCTAGCAAAACTTCTGCCTCTTTAATAATACTCTTTGGATTTGCCAGATTATCCACTGCTGGTGAAGAGTTTATGTCCATTTTTAATACCATTTCTCCCCACAAATCTGGTAAATGTGTTATGCCTTTTCCCATCTTATGCCCCGGAACATCAAAGCAGGTCGGCTCTGTTTTCACATAATCTAGTACCCCTCTAAGTAGGGGGGTTTTGTTATGATTCATCTATCTTGAACATGGCGTCTTTTACGTTGGTACCATAAAAAATTTCGTCCATTTCTCTCTTAACTTTTTTTGCTATTTCTCGACGCAGCCCCGGGTGTAGCTCTTCTTTTGTATAACCAAATAAATAATTATCTAAGTCAAATTCTTTGAGCTTGCATTTAGTATGAAAAATTTTATCTTGATAGATATTCACATCAATCATATTATACATATTAATCACATCATCTGGAATGTAGTTCTGTATCGAATTAATTTTGTGGTCAATAAACATCTTTTTGCCGGTGATATCTCTTGTAAATCCACGAATACGATAGTCTATCGTCATTATGTCTGCATCAAAACAGTGTATCAAATAATTAAGCGCTTTTAGGGGTGAAATCTCGCCACATGTAGATACATCAATATCTGCTCTAAATGTACTTATTCCTTCATGTGGATGGTATTCCGGATATGTGTGCACAGTTATATGACTTTTATCCAAATGAGCTGCTATTGCACCTGGGATTGGTCCCGGAGATGCTGTGTGTACCTGAATCTCTTGCTCTCTTGCATTTACAGGACCTTCTGATACTAAAATTGTCACACTTGCTCCTTGCGGTTCGTAGTCTTGTTTTGCAATATTTAAGACGTTAGCTCCTATAATTTCTGTCACCGTTGTCAAGATATGTGTCAGTCTATCTGCATTATACTGTTCATCAATGTATTCAATATACGCGGTTCGGTCAGCTTCATTTTTTGTATAACAAATGTCATACATATTAAAACTTAAAGTTTTGGTTAGGTTATTAAATCCATGTAGTTTTAGCCTAGATGAACTCAATTTACAATACCCCCTTTTAATTAATATTAATATCATTATGATTATATTTTAATTCATTCACATAAGCAAGGGGTGAGCTAGTTCCACTTATAAAAGATATCAAAGTTTTTCCTTAACTTCTTTCCAACACTAATACCTCTATCGAAACTTTTGAAGCTCTTATTTTGTTATATTTTTTAAACCTTTTCATATTTCACTATTGAGTAAGCTTATATTTCTTTTGCTCACTAAATTATAGTGTTGACATTTTTTATATTTCATAAACCTCTCACAAAAATAATTTTTAAAAGTTTAATAAAATGGCCCCCCTATCACTAGAGAGGCTTCAACTTATGCTCTTAACTTCGCGGCAAAATTAGTTTCTAATCCATTCAAAATTTTCTTGATGCTTTTACTTACTTCCTCATCGGTTAATGTCTTATCTTTAGCTCTAAATACCAAGTTAAATGCTACAGATTTTTGTCCCGTTTCAACTTGCTCCCCTTCATACACATCAAATAATTCTGTGCCCACAAGGATTTTCCCACCACGCTGATTTATCAATTTGATCATATCTCCAACTAACTCTTCTCGACTCACTATCACTGCTAAGTCTCTTGTCATACTTGGAAATTTTGGAAGCGGCTTATACACTCGCTCGGTTTGCGCAACATCGATTAACGTTCTCAAATCTAATTCCATTATATAGACTTTTTGACTGAATCCATAGCTTTTCAATACTTCCGGATGCACTTCACCCAAAAATCCTACAATCTTATTTCCTACCAACAGGTTTGCACATCTCCCTGGATGCATAAATGCCAATTCTTGGTTCCTATCATACGATGCGTCTTTAATATTCAGTGCTTTTATAAGCGTTTCTGCAATGCCCTTTATATCAAAGAAGTCTGCCTCTGGTCCATACAATCCTACCGTCACTTTTTCTACTTCACTAGGCAATTCCAATTCCGTTTTTGCCTTAAAAAAAACTTTCCCAATTTCATATAACGCGGCAGATTCGTTGCGCTTACTATTATTCAAACTGAGTGCGTTTAACATCGCATTTGCAGTGGTAGTTCGCATTATACTAAAGTCTTCGCCCAATGGGTTTTGAATCACGACGGCATCTCTTAGCTCCTCGTCAATTCCCAATTTATCAAATGTTTTTGGCGATTCTATTGTATAGGTGCGAATTCCATATGCTCCACAATTTCGAAGCGTTTCTTTAATCTTATCTTCTACTTTTTGCTCGTACGTTTTTCCTCCCACTGTTGGTGTCGCTCTTTCTAATGTTACCGGAATTTTGTCATATCCATATATTCTAGCAACTTCTTCTGCCAAATCTGCTTTCATTGTTACATCCGGTCTAGTTGTCGGAATCGTTACTGTTCCATCTGCATTTACCACAAATCTCACTCGTCTAAATATTGCTTCCATCTCTGCTTTCGAAATTTTGATGCCCAAAAATGAGTTAATCCATTCCACATCATATGGTATTGTAATCGGCTCTCTTGGAACAGGATAAATATCTATAACTCCTGCTAACACATCTCCAGCTTCTGTCATATTTATTAGCTGTGCCGCACGGTCGAGTGCACAAGAAATTATTTCTGGATCTATGCCCTTTACATATTTTTTGGACGAATCACTCATTATTCCCAGTTTTTTGGAAGTTTGTCGCACCGAAAACGCGTTGAAGTTTGCACATTCAAACAATATTGTTGTTGTTTCTTCTGTAACTTTTGTATCTTCGCCACCCATAACTCCTGCAACTGCGACAGGCTTTTCTGCATCTGCGATTATCAACATTGTATCATCCAGTTTTATCGTATCTCCCAACAATGTTGTCATCTCTTCGCCGTTCTTCGCTAGTCGAACGTTTATTTCTGCCCCTGCCAACTTATCATAATCAAACGCATGCATTGGTTGCCCAAACTCTAGCAATAAAAAATTTGTGATGTCTACAATATTATTTATCGGTCTCAACCCAGCCGATATCAATTTGTCTTGTAGCCACTTCGGAGAACTCTTTACTTTTACGTTTTTAATAATTCTTGCTGCATATCTATTACAAAGTTCTGGCGATGCAATCGCAATCTTGGCTAGCTTTGTGCCATCTTCTTTCGTTTCTGCTACTTCTATTTTAGGAAACATAAATGCTGTATCGAAGGTTGCTGCCACTTCTGTTGCTATTCCCAAAATGCTAAAGCAATCAGATCTATTAGACGTAATTTCGTATTCTACAACTTGCTCTCCCAATCCAAAGTATGGCTTCGCATCTTCTCCCAATTTCATGTTTTCTGGATTCAAAAATATATAGATCCCATCATCTGGTGCGTCTGGAAACTGCTCTTTGGATAAACCCAACTCTTCCACAGAGCAAAACATTCCGTTAGATTCTACTCCTCTCAAATTGCTTTTCTTAATTTTTAATCCATTTGCTAGGTCTGCCCCTGCTAATGCCACCGGAACAACGTCTCCCACTTGCAAGTTTGTCGCTGCAGTTACGATTTGTATCACTTCTGCTCCTATATCACATTTCATGACGCGCAGTCTTTTTGCATCCGGATGTTTCTCTTCTGCGACAACTTTTCCTACAACTACATTTGTAATATCTTTTCCACTTTCTTCTACTTTTTCTACTTTAGAACCTGTAAGAGTCATTTTATCAACAAAAGTTTTTATGTCTGCGTCAATATTTACATACTCTTTTAGCCATGACATTGGTACGTTCATGTTTTCCTCCAATTTGTTGCTTTCTTCTGCAACTGTATATTTCGTTATTTCTTAAAATTGATCCAAAAATCTTACGTCATTTTCGTAAAATAATCTTATATCATTAATATTATATTTTAACATCGTCAATCTCTCAATTCCCATCCCAAATGCAAATCCTTGATATTTGCTACTATCAATTCCCGACATCTCTAACACATTTGGATGCACCATTCCACATCCTAAAATTTCTATAAATCCTTCTCCTTTACATACTGAACAACCTTTTCCTCCACACATTACACATGTTACATCCACTTCTGCACTTGGCTCAGTAAACGGAAAATAGTGTGGTCTAAACTTTACTTCTACTTTATCTCCAAAGAATTTTTTGGCAAATTCTGCCAGTACTCCTTTTAGATCTCCAAAGGTAATATCTTTATCTATTACCAACCCTTCTATTTGGTGAAAAATTGGCGAGTGTGTTGCGTCCACTTCATCGGATCGATACACTTTTCCTGGCGCTACCATTCTAATAGGAAGCTCTTGGTTCTCCATTGTATGAACTTGCACTGGCGATGTTGCGGTCCTTAGCATTGTATCTGCTGTTATATAGAACGTATCTTGCTCATCACGCGCCGGATGCTCTTTCCCCAAATTTAATGCATCGAAATTGTAATATCCGCTTTCAATTTCTCTCCCAGATACGATTTCATATCCCATCCCAATAAATATATTAGACAACTCTTCTAACGTTTTATCCAGAGGATGCATTTTTCCTATTGCTACTTTTTTTGCCGGAAGCGTAATATCTATCACTTCATTAGCTATTTTTTGATCTTGTTCTGATTTTTCGAGTGCAACTTTCTTATCTTTCAATGCAGCTTCTAATGCCTCGCGAATTTCGTTTGCCACTTGTCCTACAATTGGACGCTCTTCTTTTGACAGGTTTTTCATACTTTTCAGTACTGCTGTCAATTCTCCTTTTTTTCCTAAATATTTAACTCTGATATCTTCGAGTTCTCTCACAGTTTTTGACGTTTCTATTTCATTTGTTGCCGATTTTTTTATATTTTCTAATTGTTCTTTCATTATAGTCTCCTTTCATCTAACTTTCTTAATTTTACTCTTTTTTTTTATTGTGTCAACCTCTCTAATCCAATCTATCATAAATTTTCCTCATAATTGAATTTTGCTCAAAAGTATGTTAATATTATCCCTTGAAAAAAAAATAACTAATTTTATATATTCTACATATAATCCAGAGTATGTGGATATGCTATTTAGTTATTTTCATAATATAAAAATTATACTTATTAAAAAGGAGTTTAATATGCAATTTAAAAAAAACTTTAGTAAAACTGTCCCTAAAAATGTTGATATTCTTCCCAAGCTAGAACAATTCGAAAATCATTTGCGCAACTGCAATTATCAGCTACGGAATATGCCCAACAGCTATTATATTCGTACTATTCGCAAATCTAAAAGTGAAGAAATCTTTAAATTCCGTCTTGATAGGGCCAATCGTATCCTATTTAAATTTGATGCTTCTGGAAAAAATATTGTATATTTAGGTTATGTAACTCATGATGCTCAGGAAAGGGATGCCCGTTCACTTAATTATAACCATATTAAATTGGCTCCTCATTCTATTACTCGCACAATTAAAAAAGTTCACACTATTCTCGATGTCACTCCGGTTCTTAATAATCAAATTTTTTTGGCAAAAGGGACTGGTAAAACTATTCTTCCTTTAGAAAAATTAACTGCTGGACAAACCTTATATCTCACTGCTTCTCGGCTTGCTTTAGAGATCGCCCAATCTAATTATCCCGCGGCCACTGCCGATTTTACCTCTGCGACCGCTGCATTAGCACAAGTTGCGGGTATATCTAACGACCAAATTCAATCTGCTGCTGCCACTATCACTTGGCTCAAAGCTCAAACCGGATTTCAAATCGTAAGCAAAAAGGAAATTTCAGAAATAGCTGCCGAAATCTCAGAAATAATCAAAGGTTACTCTATTCATCATACTCTGTTTCCTTTACATGAATATAAAAAATTTCCGTATTCCAAGTTCAGTCACAGTGCGAAAGAACAAGTTTACAAGCTCGCTCAGGCCTATCAAGATTTTTTAGATGAATCGAATTTATTTGATGCTAATGATATTGCAAAGAAAGTTTTGCGACTCTCAAAAGTTCCCGATTACGATTTAATTATTGCCGATGAAGCTCATAAATTTACCAAGGCACAGATTGCTGCCATCTCTAGGTTATCTTCTACCAAAATTATTTGGACTGGCGACCCCAATCAACTGCTGTATTTACCATTTTCTGCACTATTTGCACCCAATATGTATTGCGGATTCTCTGAAATAAATTACAGATCCATTAAAGAACTGTCAGAATTTGTTAACGAAGTATCTTATCTCCGACAGTCTTTTTGCGAAAGAACTTTTTATGATTATACAGAAGTTGGTGCCAGAAATGGTCCTTTTCCACATATGGTTAAGTTGAAAGATCAAAAAGCTCTCTTTGCTTCCATTGCTGATAAACACTATTTTGCTATCGTTGTTGGTAGCGAAAAAATTAAGAATACATTAGCCAAAAAATATAACATTGCTATTGGTAGATTATTTTTGGTCAACGAAATTCGTGGTTTGGAATACGAAAATATTTATTGCTATGATATTATGTCTTCCGCCAAGGCTGATTGGGCCAAAATATTAAGTGGTGCAGATACAAATAAAAATCGTATCCGCCATTATTTCAATATTTTTTACACTGCCATTACCGCTGCTAAATCTCATCTATTTATTTATGAATCCAAAGAATTTGATTTTGAACCCTTTGAATTTTGCGAAACGCTTAGGAGCTACAATGTAGAGTTCTTTGCAACCAAAAAGCTGTCTTCCAAAGAGGATTGGGAATTTGAAGCGCATCGTCTTGCTCTTATCGAAACAGCGGATCCATCCGCTATTGCTTTCGCTCAGGAACAGGCTCTTCACGCAACTTCTACCAAAGAAAATAAGCCAGATAAAGTTTTATACAAGCAAGGACTTGATTATTTGGTCTTGGAAAAGAATAAGCCTGTTAAAAAATGTGTTCAAGATGAAGATATTGTGTCTAAAAAAGTAAAAAATGGGCAAGAATTATATTTTGACCTGACAATTTGCACCAAATGCGTTGATTATGATTTATGTATTGCTAATGAAGCCGACGATCAGAAAGCTGTTAGAATAAAAGATTCTTCCATTAAAATGGTATTGAAGGAAAAAGCAAAAATAGCTGAATCTACAGTCGCGCCTGCTGCTTTCATAGAAAAAGAACGCATTGCAACCGTGTCATTCGAAGAAATTGAGGCCATCTCTATCACTGGCAAAACTGCCGCTGAATACGAAGTTCATGAAGTTTACGAGCCTGAAATTACTGATATTGATGCTGACGAATCTTCAACAACTTCAGTGGCTTCTCATGCTGATGATGCCTCCGATGATGCTGATGAATCTTCAACAACTCCAGTAGCTTCTCATGCTGATGATGCCTCCGATGATGCTGATGAATCTTCAACAACTCCAGTAGCTTCTCATGCTAATGATGCCTCCGATGATGCTGACGAATCTTCAACAACTCCAGTAGCTTCTCATGCTAATGATGCTTCTAATAATGCTGCTAAGAAATCTTCGGCAACTCCATTGGCTTCTCATGCTGATGATGCCTCCGATGATGCTGACGAATCTTCAACAATTACAGTGGCTTCTCATGCTGATGATGCCTCCGATGATGCTGACGAATCTTCAACAATTACAGTGGCTTCTCATGCTAATGATGCCTCCGATGATGCTGATGAATCTTCAACAACTCCAGTAGCTTCTCATTCTGATGATGCCTCCGATGATGCTGATGAATCTTCAACAACTCCAGTAGCTTCTCATGCTGATGATGCCTCCGATGATGCTGACGAATCTTCAACAATTACAGTGGCTTCTCATTCTGATGATGCCTCCGATGATGCTGATGAATCTTCAACAACTCCAGTAGCTTCTCATGCTAATGATGCCTCCGATGATGCTGATGAATCTTCAACAACTCCAGTAGCTTCTCATGCTGATGATGCCTCCGATGATGCTGATGAATTTTCAACAACTACGGCTTCTCATGACGATGCTTCTGATAATACTAAGAAATCTTCGGCAACTACCGCGGCTTCTCATGCTGATGCTTCTGATAATGCTGATGAATCTTCAACAACTCCAGTGGCTTCTCATGACGATGCTTCCAATAATGCTGCTAAGAAATCTTCGGCAACTCCATTGGCTTCTCATGCTGATGATGCCTCCGATGATGCTGATGAATCTTCAACAACTCCAGTAGCTTCTCATGCTAATGATGCCTCCGATGATGCTGATAAATCTTCAACAACTCCAGTGGCTTCTCATGACGATGCTTCTGATAATGCTGATGAAACTGCTCCAGCTGCAATTAAATTGACCTCTGAAATTCATGTTCTTTCTGATAATGATGATGAATCTGTTTCTAAGATTGATGACATTCTAGCTGAAGCACACAAATCTATCGCAACTACAACAGCTTCTCATGCTGATGATGCCTCCGATGATGCTGATGAATCTTCAACAACTACCGCGGCTTCTCATGACGATGCTTCCAATAATGCTAAGAAATCTTCGGCAACTACAACGGCTTCTCATGCTGATGATGCCTCTAATAATGCTGCTAAGAAATCTTCGGCAGTTACAGTGGCTTCTCATGACGATGCTTCTGATAATGCTGATGAATCTTCAACAACTACCGCGGCTTCTCATGCTGATGATGCTTCCGATGATGCTGATAAATCTTCAACAACTACCGCGGCTTCTCATGAAGATGCTTCCGATAATGCTAAGAAATCTTCGGCAACTCCAGTGGCTTCTCATGAAGATGCTTCTGATAATGCTGATGAATCTTCAACAACTACCGTGGCTTCTCATGAAGATGCTTCTGATAATGCTGATAAATCTTCAACAACTACGGCTTCTCATGCTGATGCTTCTGATAATGCTGATGAAACTGCTCCAGCTGCAATTAAATTGACCTCTGAAATTCATGTTCTTTCTGATAATGATGATGAATCTGTTTCTAAGATTGATGACATTCTAGCTGAAGCACACAAATCTATCGCAACTACAACGGCTTCTCATGACGATGCTTCCAATAATGCTAAGAAATCTTCGGCAACTACCGCGGCTTCTCATGACGATGCTTCTGATAATGCTGATAAATCTTCAACAACTATCACGGCTTCTCATGAAGATGCTTCTGATAATGCTGATAAATCTTCGGCAACTACCGCGGCTTCTCATGCTGATGCTTCTGATAATGCTAAGAAATCTTCGGCAACTACCGCGGCTTCTCATGACGATGCTTCTGATAATGCTGATGAATCTTCAACAACTACCGCGGCTTCTCATGACGATGCTTCTGATAATGCTGATGAATCTTCAACAACTACCGCGGCTTCTCATGACGATGCTTCCGATAATGCTAAGAAATCTTCGGCAACTCCAGTGGCTTCTCATGAAGATGCTTCTGATAATGCTGATGAATCTTCAACAACTCCAGTGGCTTCTCATGACGATGCTTCTGATAATGCTGATGAATCTTCAACAACTCCAGTGGCTTCTCATGACGATGCTTCTGATAATGCTAAGAAATCTTCGGCAACTCCAGTGGCTTCTCATGACGATGCTTCTGATAATGCTGGTAAATTTTGGGCAACCACAACGGCTTCTCATGAAGATGCTTCCGATAATACTGATAAATCTCCAACAACTACGGCTTCTCATGCTGATGATGCCTCTGGTAATGCTGATGAAACTGCTCCAGCTGCAATTAAATTGACCTCTGAAATTCATGTTCTTTCTGATAATGATGATGAATCTGTTTCTAAGATTGATGACATTCTAGCTGAAGCACACAAATCTATCGCAACTACCGCGGCTTCTCATGCTGATGCTTCTGATAATGCTAAGAAATTTTCGGCAACTACCGCAGCTTCTCATGACGATGCTTCTGATAATGCTGATAAATCTTCAACAACTACGGCTTCTCATGCTGATGATGCTTCTGATAATGCTGATGAAACTGCTCCAGCTGCAATTAAATTGACCTCTGAAATTCATGTTCTTTCTGATAATGATGATGAATCTGTTTCTAAGATTGATGACATTCTAGCTGAATCACACAAATCTATCGCAACTACAACAGCTTCTCATGAAGATGCTTCCAATAATGCTAAGAAATCTTCGGCAACTCCAGTGGCTTCTCATGACGATGCTTCTGATAATGCTGGTAAATTTTGGGCAACCACAACGGCTTCTCATGAAGATGCTTCTGATAATGCTGATGAATCTTCAACAACTACCGCGGCTTCTCATGACGATGCTTCTGATAATGCTAAGAAATCTTCGGCAACTACCGCGGCTTCTCATGACGATGCTTCTGATAATGCTAAGAAATCTTCGGCAACTACCGCGGCTTCTCATGCTGATGCTTCTGATAATGCTAAGAAATCTTCGGCAACTCCAGTGGCTTCTCATGACGATGCTTCTGATAATGCTGATAAATCTTCAACAACTACGGCTTCTCATGCTGATGATGCCTCCGATGATGCTGATGAATCTTCAACAACTACCGCGGCTTCTCATGACGATGCTTCCAATAATGCTAAGAAATCTTCGGCAACTCCAGTGGCTTCTCATGACGATGCTTCTGATAATGCTGGTAAATTTTGGGCAACCACAACGGCTTCTCATGAAGATGCTTCTGATAATGCTACGAAATCTTCGGCAACTACCGCGGCTTCTCATGACGATGCTTCTGATAATGCTGATGAATCTTCAACAACTACCGCGGCTTCTCATGACGATGCTTCTGATAATGCTAAGAAATCTTCGGCAACTACAACGGCTTCTCATGCTGATGATGCCTCCGATGATGCTGATAAATCTTCAACAACTCCAGTAGCTTCTCATGCTAATGATGCCTCCGATGATGCTGACGAATCTCCAACAATTACAGTGGCTTCTCATGCTGATGATGCCTCCGATGATGCTGATGAATCTTCAACAACTCCAGTAGCTTCTCATGCTAATGATGCCTCCGATGATGCTGACGAATCTCCAACAATTACAGTGGCTTCTCATGCTGATGATGCCTCCGATGATGCTGACGAATCTTCAACAATTACAGTGGCTTCTCATGCTGATGATGCCTCCGATGATGCTGACGAATCTTCAACAATTACAGTGGCTTCTCATGCTAATGATGCCTCCGATGATGCTGACGAATCTTCAACAATTACAGTGGCTTCTCATGCTGATGCTTCTGATAATGCTACGAAATCTTCGGCAACTCCAGTGGCTTCTCATGCTGATGATGCCTCCGATGATGCTGATAAATCTTCAACAACTACGGCTTCTCATGCTGATGATGCCTCTGGTAATGCTGATGAAACTGCTCCAGCTGCAATTAAATTGACCTCTGAAATTCATGTTCTTTCTGATAATGATGATGAATCTGTTTCTAAGATTGATGACATTCTAGCTGAAGCACACAAATCTATCGCAACTACAACAGCTTCTCATGACGATGCTTCTGATAATGCTGATGAATCTTCAACAACTACCGCGGCTTCTCATGACGATGCTTCTGATAATGCTACGAAATCTTCGGCAACTACCGCGGCTTCTCATGATGATGCTTCTGATAATGCTAAGAAATCTTCGGCAACTCCAGTGGCTTCTCATGAAGATGCTTCTGATAATGCTACGAAATCTTCGGCAACTACCGCGGCTTCTCATGATGATGCTTCCGATAATGCTAAGAAATCTTCGGCAACTACCACGGCTTCTCATGCTGATGCTTCTGATAATGCTGATGAAACTGCTCCAGCTGCAATTAAATTGACCTCTGAAATTCATGTTCTTTCTGATAATACTGATGAATCTGTTTCTAAGATTGATGACATTCTAGCTGAAGCACACAAATCTATCGCAACTACAACAGCTTCTCATGCTGATGCTTCCAATAATGCTAAGAAATCTTCGGCAACTACCGCGGCTTCTCATGACGATGCTTCTGATAATGCTACGAAATCTTCGGCAACTACCGCGGCTGCTCATGAAGATGCTTCTGATAATGCTACGAAATCTTCGGCAACTACAACGGCTTCTCATGAAGATGCTTCTGATAATGCTGATGAAACTGCTCCAGCTGCAATTAAATTGACCTCTGAAATTCATGTTCTTTCTGATAATACTGATGAATCTGTTTCTAAGATTGATGACATTCTAGCTGAAGCACACAAATCTATCGCAACTACAACAGCTTCTCATGCTGATGCTTCTGATAATGCTGGTAAATTTTGGGCAACTACAACGGCTTCTCATGACGATGCTTCTGATAATGCTAAGAAATCTTCGGCAACTACAACGGCTTCTCATGCTGATGCTTCTGATAATGCTAAGAAATCTTCGGCAACTACCGCGGCTTCTTATGACGATGCTTCTGATAATGCTAAGAAATCTTCGGCAACTACAACGGCTTCTCATGCTGATGCTTCTGATGATGCTACGAAATCTTCGGCAACTACCGCGGCTTCTCATGAAGATGCTTCCAATAATGCTACGAAATCTTCGGCAACTACCGCGGCTTCTCATGCTGATGATGCCTCCGATGATGCTGATGAATCTTCAACAACTACGGCTTCTCATGCTGATGCTTCTAATAATGCTAAGAAATCTTCGGCAACTACCGCGGCTTCTCATGCTGATAATGCCTCCGATGATGCTGATAAATTTGATGACAGAGCCATTGATGTAACTGCTTTTGAAGAGTTTGTCGATGCTCACCTTTTGGAAGATAATGCCATTTTGGATTTTATCGAACCCCCTGCTGACCTTGCGATTTCAGTATTCAGAGCCGAACATATCGACTCCGATTTGGCTGGCGAACTCAAAATTGCCAAAGTTATTAAACAACCTATTAACAAATCTGCTCTCAAACGCAAGTTCTACAAAACTTTAACTGTTCAGGCGTTAACTGTTGTAGCATGTTTGATGGTTATTAAACTAGTTAGCCAGGCATCGAAGCGCTAAGTTTTTAATTTTTATGGTCATGTACAGTAAATATTTTAAGTTTATAGTTAAAATTTATAATGTTTTGGGTGCTAATCGAGCTATAATATATGCAAGATAATATTAGGAGGGAACGATATGACCGGTAAGGAAATTTTTTTGGGGGCACTGAATTTTGAGGAAACACCCCGACTGCCTGTTGCAGTTCTGGATGGATACACTTGGATTGTCAAGCGCGATCAAATCTCGCACAAGGATCTCCTCAATGCAGCGGATTTTGGAGCTTCTCATGTTATAAAAGCTTTTGATGAATTTGCAGTTGATAATGTATGCGCAAATGCTCATATATCGAATTTCTTTTTGAAATATATGGGAGGCGAAATCCAGTATGACAAAGTTGGAGAAGCATTTGAGATTAGCAAACCCCCGCTAAAAACTTTGGATGAGATCAAAAATTTTTCAGTAGATGAACTTATTAATCAGGCTTTGGCGGATGATGAGTTTGTTGCTGGCTTGAAGTTGATTCCGTTACTCAAAAAACATTACGGCGACGAGCGAGTTATTGTTGGAGTATCTTGGGGGCCATTCACCGTTGCTGGAATGATGGTGGGTGTCCAAAACTTCTTGACGCAAGCATATGATGACGAAGATAGCGCAGTGGCAATTATAGAATTTTCAACACAATTGATTGCTAGATTTGCCCAACTCTTGGTTGAATATGGCGCTGATGTTATTATGGTTGGGGACCCTGTTTCTTCTGGAGACATGATTAGCCCTGGAATGTTTGAGGAATATGCTCTGCCTTCTGTTACTGGAATGGTTGCAGCATTGAATAAGTTAAACGTTAAATATTTGTTGCATATTTGTGGCAATACCAGGGCTCGAATCAAACCTCTTTTGGATTCTGGAATCGCAGCATTCTCTGTGGATACTCTCAATTTGGAAGAAGCGCTTCCGTTAACTAGAGGAAATTACGCTATTTGTGGAGACATGAATCCTTATGATGTGTTACAAATTAAAACTGCCGACGAAGTGTTTGAGCATTGCCTCGGGCGCGCCAAAGTTGCTGGACGAAGCGGAGGATTTTTGTTGATGCCAGGTTGCGATCTTGCACCCAACATTCCTTTGGCTAATATTCAGGCTATGGTTAACGCAGCGCACAGTTTTGTCTAATTATAAATTTGGATGGCCGGATTATTCTTGGCCATTTTTTTATTGCTATTTAAATAAGATTAGTAAAAATTTAATACTAAAAAAGCAAATATTTCACTTCACAAAATTTAATTTTGTATTATATAATATAAATATATATAAATTATATAAACGAAGGAGGGAGTTTATGGAGAAATCATCAAAAAAAAGTTTACTAAAAAAATTATGGGGGCAGAAATATTTGCAGCTAATGGTGCTTCCTGGAATTTTATGGATGTTCGTTTTTAATTACATACCTATGTCAGGAATTGTGATAGCGTTTAAAGATTATAAAATTACACGATCAATATGGGAAGCCGATTGGGTGGGATTCGAGCATTTTATAGAGTTTTTTACTGATCCCAAGTTTTTTAACGTTATGACAAACACGTTAGGAATCAGCTTACTCAAATTATTGATAGGCTTTCCGCTACCTATTATTTTTGCAATACTTTTGAATGAAGTTAAAAATGCACGCTATAAAAAATCTATTCAAACGATTTCATATTTGCCACACTTTATTTCGTGGGTGGTGCTTGGAGGACTATTGATCACTTGGCTTTCTGAGACTGGGATGATCAACGAAATTCTCGTTGCAGTTGGAATCATAGATGCCCCGATCGCATTTTTGGCGGATCCGAAGTATTTTTGGGGGCTCACTATAATTTCTGATACTTGGAAGGAGCTGGGTTGGTCTGCAATTATATATTTGGCTGCCATATCTGGAATCGATCAACAAATGTATGAGGCGGCTTCGATCGATGGCGCAACCAAGATTCAAAAAATATGGCACATTACTGTTCCTGCAATCAAAGGCACTATCGCGGTGATGTTCATCTTGGCAGTGGCCGGAATGTTAAATTCCAATTTTGACCAAATTTTCTTACTAGGCAATGTACTAAACGCAGATGCTAGCCAGGTGATCGACACTTATGTTTATGAAATGGGTATGCGTGCGGGAAGATATTCTTATGCAACTGCCATCGGATTGTTCAAATCTGTTATTGCTATGATTTTATTAATTATCGCTAACTTTACGACAAAAAAATTACAAGGGCGTTCATTATTCTAAAAAAGGAGGGAAAGTATGAGACGATCAAATCGAACCAATGGTGAAATTGTATTTGACTGCGTAAACAATGTTTTAATGTTATTCATCTGTTTTATCACGCTATATCCAATTTGGTATATCCTAGTTAACTCATTTAACGAGGGCGCAGATGCCATGTTAGGGGGCATATTTTGGTGGCCACGCAAATTTACCATCGAAAACTATACAGCGGTATTTGCAAACACTGGGCTTATGAAGTCATTTGGCGTCACCATTGCAAGAACTCTGGTTGGCACAGTGACAAATGTGCTTTTTACTGCAATGGTTGCCTACCCACTTTCTAAGAGCAATTTAATAGGACGCAAGTTCTACATAGCTATGGGTACAGTCACAATGTTTTTTAGCGGGGGCTTAATACCAGCGTTCTTGCTATATAAAAATTTGGGGCTATTAGATAGCTTTTGGATATATATTTGGCCATCGTTATTCAACTTTTTTAACTTAATAATTTTCGTAAACTTCTTCAAAGAAATTCCAAGCGCACTAGAGGAGTCGTCATCTATAGATGGTGCCAACGACCTTGTCATCTTCTTTAGAATCATATTGCCTTTGTCGAAGCCAGTCCTTGCAACCATCGCATTATTTACTGGTGTCTATCACTGGAATGACTACTTTTCGGGAGTAATTTATATAAATGATGCCGACTTGCAACCTGTCCAAACGTTCTTATATCGCATAGTTGCCGAATCTGGCTCAAATCAAATGGTCGCTTCTGCCACAAATGTCGTCAAAACTACAACTTCCCTTGCAATCAAATTGTCTACTATGGTTATCACGACGTTCCCTATAATTTGTGTATACCCTTTCTTGCAAAAATATTTTGTTAAAGGAATGCTTATCGGAGCTGTTAAAGAATAAAAGGAGGATTTAGATATGAAGAAAAATTTATTTTTATTAGGATTGATAGGAATGACGTTGCTTGTGGGATGCGGATCTGATGATTCTTCGAGTACAGAATTGACAGCACCAGAATATGCCGTTTCTGCAGATATCCCTGGTTGGACTTTTAATAATGAACCCACAGAATTAGACTGGTATGTCAACTTTTCTTGGTTTACGACACCTTGGGGAGAGGATATGACTTCTCAAAAGATTACAGAGGAAACCGGCGTTACAGTCAACTTTGTAGTTCCAGCTGGAAACGAAGCAGAAAAATTAAACACGATGATTGCTTCTGATACATTACCAGACATTATTACACTCGGCTGGTGGGAAGGACAAATTCCAGAAATTATAGACGCCGAGATGGTCTATGCGTTAGATGAGCTTGCACAAATGTATGACCCATATTTCTTTGAAGTTACTAATGATTCTAGAGTGGGCTGGTATACTAGTGCAGATGGGCATTTATACCAATATCCAAATTCATCCTATACACCAGAAGACTATGAGATGTACGATAACATTGCAGCGAACCCAATCTTTGCAGTACGAAAGGATATGTACGAAGCTCTTGGCAGCCCTGATATGTCCACTCCAGAGGGCTTTTTGGATGCGCTTAGTGCGGCACAAGAAATGTTCCCCGAAGTGAATGGGCAACCTCTTATTCCTTTTGGTGCCAATGGATTTAGCTCAGTTGGGAACACATCTTTAGATGTATGGTTGCAAGACTTTTTGGCTATTCCATTTGAGAAAGATGGCAAATTATATGATAGAACTACAGATCCAGAATATATTATTTGGTTGAAAACTCTCAATCAGGCTTGGAGAGATGGTTTAATAGCCAATGATGTATTTATTGATGGCAGGCCGCAAATGGAAGAAAAGCAAGCTCAGGGTCGCTACTTCTCTATGCTATATCAGCGCACCGACTTTGCCGCGCAGCAACAAATTCTTTTTGCAAACGATCCAGATACTGTTTATTTAGCAATTGATGGGCCAAAGAATTCTGCAGGAGATGACCACGTGCTTCCTGGCGTTGGCATCCAAGGTTGGACCGTTACTTTAATTTCTAAAAATTGTGAAGAACCCGATCGTGCCATCCAATTTTTAAGCTATATGATGAGTGAGCATGGACAAAAGCTCATCAAGCTCGGCATAGAAGGTGAGATGTATGACGTGGTAGATGGTGAACATATCACTAAACCAGAAGTCACCGAACTACTTATGTCTGATCGAGTTTCCTATGATAGGAAATATGGAGCTGAGGACACCTTCTGGATGCTTCAAGATCTCCCTATGCAACTTCAATGGAGCGCTCCAACGCAAGAACCGCTGGCACAACTCGAAGAATGGGCGTATCCTTATACTGTCTTTGCATCACAATACGGCGGGCTCACTGCTCCTATCGGCTCTGAAGAAGAAAAGATTGCGCTAAAAGTTGGAACTCTATGGGGCGAAACTTTACCGGCGCTGATTCGTGCAGCAGATGAAGCAACGTTTGATCAGATATTTGCCGACTTTGTTGCAGAACGCGATGCTCTGGGCTTTGACCAACTCGTCGCATTGCAACAAGAAATTGTGGATACAAACAAAGCTAAGTTAGGTCTCAAATAATAATTTTTATGAGGGGGATAGCATCTCCCTTATTTTGTTGCACTCATTCCTTATATATAGTAAAAGTTTTGTTATTTCGTACATTGAAAATTGGGTAGCTTTATATTAGAATGTACACACTATAACTTTTAATTGGAGGTCATATTTATGATTTTAACAGTAACACTAAACGCGGCAATTGACAAAAGATATGTTATCGACAAGTTTCAGGTTGGTGAAGTAAACCGTACAACAAGCACCCAAGCTAGTGCCGGAGGAAAAGGACTCAACGTCGCTAGAGTCTGTCATTTATTGGGCGAGCCTGTTATTGCCACTGGTTTTGTTGGTGGATTTTCTGGACAGTATATAGAAAATGAGATCAAAAAACTAGGCATTGAAGCTGAATTCTGCTATGTGGATGGCGAAAGTCGTACTTGTATCAATATGTATGACAAAGCTACCGGCGTTCAAACCGAAGTGCTCGAAGGTGGCATTACTGTTACTGCTGCAGACGAAGAAAGATTTAAAGATATGTATTCCAAGCTGGTTGATAAATGCAATATTGTTGCCATATCGGGAAGCGTACCCACCGGCTCTTCACCTGCAATTTATAACGAGCTTGTTGCTATTGCCAAGGCCAAGGGCAAGAAGGTACTTCTCGATACTAGCAAAGACTATTTAAAATCTGCTTTAGATTCAGATATAAAACCTACTATGATTAAACCTAACACCGACGAGCTTGCCTACCTTTTAGACAAAACAAGTATCTCCACAGAGGAAGCTATTTCTGCTGCCAAAAACCTCTTTGACAAAGGCATTGAGCTGGTAGTTATTTCTATGGGCAAAGACGGTAGCGTTGTAGCATATGAAAATCAACTTTACAATATCGTTATCCCAGCTGTTAAAACCGTAAACTCTGTTGGATGTGGTGACTCTATGATTGCAGGCTTTGCGGCAGGTCTAAATAGAGGACTTCCAATAGCGCAGATTATAAAACTTGCTAGTGCAAGCGGGACTTCTAATGCACTCAGCGAAGCAACTGGCTTTGTAGATCCAGCACAAGTCGAGGAACTTAGTAAACAAGTCGTTGTCGAAAAATTATCAATGATCTAAGCAGCTATCTATCAAGGCTTCAAATAATTTGTTCATTATACTATGATTATATACCATAATTTCTGGGTGCCATTGCACTCCAATACAAAATTTTGAGATTAAACTTTCTACCGCCTCTACTATTCCGTCTGATGCTACCGCGCTTATCATAAGTTTGGGGCTTAGAGTAGAGATAGATTGGTGGTGGAAGCTATTGACCAACATGTTTTCTCCAAAAAGTTTATAAAGCTTACTTCCCTTTTGAAAATATACTTTATGGCACAAGTCGTGTCTTTTCCCTGATTGTCTATGCAACAATACGTTCTCACTATGGTAGCTTACGTCTTGATATACGCTTCCTCCAAGTGCTATATTTAAAACTTGAGCCCCTCTGCAAATTCCAAGAAACGGCTTATCTTGTTCAACTATTTCTTTTGTTATACGCAAATGGTATTCATCCACTTTTTCATCACATTGTCCCAATTTTGTCAACGGCTCTTCGCCATATAGATGAGGCGTCACATCATCCCCTCCTGGCATTAAAAATCCATCGCAATGGCTAACTTGTCTCACAATTTTATCCTGATCTGTAGTATGTGGCAATAGTACAACAAACGCTCCTATCTTTTCTATTGCTTGTATATATTCTGTGCTTAAGTAATATGATTCTTTTGTCGGTGTAGTCATCGTCGCTAACGGTATTCCAATAATTGGCATCAAAATATCTCCCTCCCTAAACCATGTAGTAGTATAAAGAGCTACAGCAACACATACCATAGCTCTAAAAAATTTTATTTATTTTGCTGTTTCTTTTTGATGTATAACCACACCAAAACTATAGACTGAATTACACTAAATACCATAAATACAATATTGATCACAAGCCCCGCTATTCCCACACCACGATCTCTTGGATCTTTTTGACTGATCGCACCAAATACTGTTCCTACAATAGTAATTGGTATCCCAGCGATAGGAATTAACCATGCGACACTTGCGACTATTCCCAATATAAACGATGTCCACGCACTAGGATTTTCATCAAAAGTTTGGCTTAAGTGTGGCATCATATCCGTTGAATCATTAGTATCGTCTTGTTCTACAAGATATTCTTTATTCATTTGTACCTCCTTCTATTTTTCTTATTTGCTTGCAGCTTTCACTTCTGTCCAAATTCTCGAATATACCTCAAGAATGTCAGATGGATCATTAAACATTTCTAGACTTAATTCACTTAAATCTGGATAAGCAATTTCGCTATTCTTCATCTCGTCTGGAAGTAGAGCGCGGGCCTCAGAAATAGGCGTCGAATATCCAATGTATTCCATATTAATTGCTGCGACATCAGGACGACACATAAAATCGATATATTTTAGAGCATTATCATAATTTTCACCGTTTTTAGGCACCACCATTGCATCCACAAAATAGTTTGTACCTTCTTTCGGAATTATATACTCAAGATCGGCATTATCTACTCTCATTATTTCTGCGTCTCCTGCCCAGGCCAACATCATCGCAGCTTCTCCATTAACCATCTTGCCTTTTCCTTCATCTCCCACATATGCTAAAACCAATTCTTTCTGTTCTATCAGCGCTTGTTTAGCTTCTTCTAGCTCTCCCAAATCTCTTGTGTTCATAGAATATCCCAACATCTTAAGCGCCACCATAATCGAATCTCGCTCGCTGTCATACATAAAAATTTGATTTTTGTATTTGGGATCCCACATATCTGCCCACTGATCAATTTCTCCATCTATCATAGTTGGATTATATACGATTCCCATAGTTCCCCAGCTGTATGGCACAGAATATTCATTGTTTGGATCATAGGGTAAATCTATAAATTCTCTATCTATCAAATCGTAGTTTGAAATCTGTGTTTTGTCTATCTTTGCAAGCAAGTCTTCATTTATCATTTTTTCGATCATATAGTCAGAAGGGATAATCACGTCATATGCCGCATTTCCATTCGCTACTTTTGCGTACATCTCTTCATTTGTTGGAAACACCTCATATATCACCTTAATGCCCGTTTCTTCTTCAAACATTCGATTGGTACTTTCATCAATATAATCGCCCCAATTATAAACTTTAACTACTTCTGCAGCTTCTCCACTGCATCCAGCCAAAGCTAGCATTAACCCCAAAGATAACAAAATACTAAATTTTTTCAATACTTTTGACCCCCCTCTAATCTTACTTTTCTACTTGCCTTAATATTTGTGATTGTTAAAATTGTTACAATTACCAAGAAAATCAATGTTGATACCGCATTAATTTCTGGACTTACCCCACGCCTTGCCATAGAATAAATTTGAATGGAAAGCGTATTTACTCCCGATGCTGTATTAAAAAAGCTTACTACAAAATCGTCGATCGACATCGTAAACGCAATAAACGCGCCTGCAATAACCCCAGGCATAATGTCTGGCAAAATTACTTTTCTAAAGGCATAAAACGGCGTTGCCCCCACATCTAGCGCTGCTTCATACATATTTGGATTTAACTGCATAAGCCTAGGCATTATCGACAATATTACATATGGCGTACTAAACGTAATATGCGACAGTATTAGTGTTGTTAACCCAAACGGTATTTGCAGTGTCGAATATAGCATCATCAGCGAAATACCAATTACGATATCTGGACTCAATAGCGGAATATACGTTACTGCCATTATGAGTCTCCGCTTTACCCCCCGAAGCTTATTGATTACTATCGCTGCCATAATTCCTATTATCGTTGAAATTATAGACGAAACTAATGCGACAATCAAGGTATATTGTAATGCAGATTGAAGGCTAGAATTTTGCATAATCTGTGTATACCAATCTAAAGTAAAGCCTTGCCAACTTGTCGTTTTTGATGAATTAAATGAAAAGGCTATCAACACCAAAATCGGTGCGTATAAAATCGCTATGATTATCCCCAGATAAATTCTTTTCAAATTATTCACTATCTACGCTCCCCTCTATTCTTTGAAGAGTTCTTTCTAGCTGAATTAGCCGCCAATGCTATCAAAGCAACAGTAGGTGCGTATAGAACAGTCATAATTGCGCCTACATATTTTTTTTCATTATTCATTATACTAGTCCCCCCTTGTCCAGCGATTCATTCTTAGAGAAAAATACAATCGAAACTAGTATGATTGCCATCAAAATCATAGATAATGCAGAGCCAAATCCCCAGTTATTAGTTCTTGTAAATTGTTCTTCTATCATGTTTCCAATCAAAACTACCTGTCCACCACCTAGCAATCTAGTGATCATAAAAGTTGTCAGCGACGGCATAAATACCATGATCACGCCCGTAATTACTCCTGGCATCGACAATGGCAATATTACTCGCCTAAATGTCACAAATTTATTTGCACCAAGGTCATACGATGCCTCTATAAGCGCATTATCAATTTTAGAAATCGAATTATATATAGGCAAAATCATAAATGGAAAAAAGTTGTAGATCATCCCAAAAATTATCGCGCTTTCTCCATATAAAAATTGTTGCGTTGGTATTCCCAAAAAATTCAAAATAGTATTTACTACGCCTTTATTTTCTAGCAATATCATCCAAGCATATGTTCGCATCAGCGAGTTCATCCACATTGGTAAAACAATCAAAATAAGTATTATGGTTTTATTCGAAAACTCTTTTGAATTTAAAATCATCGCCAACGGATACGCTGCAACAAAACACACGATAGTTGTAATAAAAGCCAATCTAAACGATCTTAGCAGCACGTCTACATATAGCGGATCCAAAAATTTAGCATAACTATCCAAACTGAAAATAAACTTACCATCTACTTGCTCTGTAAAACTATACACAATTAGCAAAATCAGGGGAATCATAACAAATATAAAACTCCATATTACATACGGGGCAATCAAATATTTTTTATTATTCATTTTGACCCTCCTTACACATAATATGAATATCCTCCGGTTCTAAGTCCAAGCTTACACTTGCTCCAACAGGAAACATTTTTGTGGAGTGCGCTACAAATACCCTGTCTCCAGACTCAATTTCCATTTCATAATGTACACCTCTAAATGTAACTCCAACAACATTACCCGCCAACCTTCCAGTATCATCTACAAAAATTCGAAAATCTTCGGGTCTAATTACCACATCCACAGCAACGTTATTTCCAAAACCTGCATCAACACATTCAAATTCTATATCATCAAATTTCACCAAATAATCTTTTATCATAACCCCCTCTAATATATTACTCTCTCCAATAAAATCTGCCACAAAAGCATTTTCTGGCTCATTATATATATCTGCAGGAGATCCAATTTGCTGAATTTTTCCTCCCTTAAAAACAATAACGGTATCAGACATAGTCAGCGCTTCCTCTTGATCGTGCGTTACCAAAATAAATGTGATGCCTAGCTTTTTCTGAATTTTCTTCAATTCAATTTGCATACCTTTTCTAAGCTTCAAATCTAATGCCCCCAAAGGCTCATCCAGTAGCAATACTTCGGGTTCATTTACCAACGCACGTGCAATAGCCACCCTTTGCTGCTGCCCGCCACTTAACGAAGTAACTTTTCGAGCTTCAAATCCTTGCAAATTTACTAACTGCAACATTTCTGTTACTTTTTGCTGAATAATAGCCTTATCTATTTTCTTAATATTGAGACCAAATGCTATATTTTCTGAAACATTCATATGTGGAAACAAGGCATATTTTTGAAATACAGTATTAAGCTTTCTTTTGTATGGAGGGATGCCCTTAACCAATATGTTTTCAAAATAAACATCGCCTGCTGTTTGCTCTTCAAATCCTCCCAAAATCCTCAGCAATGTTGTTTTTCCGCAACCACTAGGTCCTAATAAAGTAACAAATTCATTTTTTCTTATGTTGATGTTTACGTCACTTAAAACCGGTATACCGTCTTCAAAAGTTTTCGATAAATTTTCTACCCTTATAATAAAGTCTTCCACTCTGTTCTCCTTTCTCGAAAAAGTTTCACAACTTTATTATACACCTATTTCCAGAATTGTAAATTACTGCAAAAGAATTAAAATAACTTCTAACCCTACCGTTTCCGGCGGATTTGAATTAGTAAATAATCCACTTGTAATTATACGCAATTCTTGACCTGTTTTTAATATATTTTTACTCAATAATGTAGTATCCTTGCTAGTTCGTATCTTAGTAAACTGATCTATATAAATTAAAAGTTCGTCAAATTTTTTGTCATCAATGGACGCATTACTTAACAAAATATATCCTTGCTTTAAATTTACTTCTTTTACAATTCCAATAGCCAATCCTTCTATTAAGGTACTAAGTCCTTTAAGCACCTCTATATTTTTTGCAACCAATCCATCTTCTAGTTGTTCATATTCTACAATTAATACCATATCTTTTTTTAAATTAGTGAATGCACAATTTTCATATAAAATTCTCGAAAAGATTTGCGTATCATTTGGAAGCTCAAAAGTTAATGGAGCATTAGTTGCAGTATCTAAAGTAAATAACCTTCTCGGATTAATTTGAACCTTTTTTATAATGACATTAGCAATTTGAGTTTCACCCTTTAACGCATTTTTCATTTTTTCTTCTGTCATGTCTCCTTCAGTTGCGTCCTTCACAACTGCTTCATCTTCTGGTATGCCCAAACAATAGCAATTCATAAATATAACCGTAAATAGCACAACAACAATCTTGCGCATAAATCCTCATTCCTTTCTAGATTTCTTATATAAAAAAAGGATACCACAACAAGGTATCCCAAAATTACTATCTAAAAGACTTTTCTAATATTTCGATTATATCTTCTGTTGTTAATTGACACCTATCAGTTGCAAAAAGACCTGGCATATCCTCTTGCGCATGCTTTGCATACTCTGCAAACAACTCTTTTGTAATACCAAACTCACTCATTTTTAAATTATCTACTCCACAAGCCTTTTGCAAGCTAGCAAGCGCTTCCACAATATCGCCATTTTCATTTCCAAGTGCTTTTGCCATATCTATCATTCTATCTGGAACAACTTTATTGAAAAATTCAAAATATGCTAATGATACCATTATCAATCCTGCCCCATGAGGTAAGTCATGATGGAACCCCGAAAGAGCGTGCTCTATTGAATGCTCCGACGTACAAGATGATAAACTTTCTACAAACCCCGCATAGGTATTAGCAAGAGCAACGTATCCGCGAGCTTCTATGTCCTCTGGATTTTTCACTGCAATAGGAAGATATTTGCCCACCAATCTAATTGACTCAAGCGCAAATAAATCACTCATCACATTAGCCGTATTTGCTATATATCCTTCCAACGAATGAAATAGCGCATCGAACCCTTGATATGCTGTTAAATGTGCCGGAATAGAAACCATCAGTTTTGGATCCACTATGGAATATAACGGAAATGTTTTATCAAAATCTCCAAATCCAATTTTTTCCTTGCCATTTGTAATGACCATCCACGGGTCGGCTTCTGTTCCTGTGCCTGCAGTTGTTGTTATCGCTATCATAGGTAATGGCATTTCTTTCATAGGATTTCCAAGGCCTGTGCCGCTTCCAATATAGTCCCACAAATCTCCATCGTTTGTACACATAATTGCAACTGCCTTTGCCGCATCTAAAGAAGACCCTCCTCCAAGCCCCACAATAAATCCACATTGATTCTCGCGTGCTATTTTTGAGGCTTCTCTCACAGACTCAACTGTTGGGTTTGGCTGTACTTTGTCGTATACTATCGACTCTCTTCCTGCCTCTTGCAAAAGATTTTTAACCCTATCCACATATCCTAGCCTAGTAGTTGAAGTTCCGCCAGTAACAATTAGAGCCTTTCCCTCCGGCAACGCCAGCTGCGCTAAATTGTCTAATGAATCCGGTCCAAAAAATATTTTCGTTGGCATATAATAACTAAAATTCATAAGTCCCTCCAAAATTAAAATAGTAACAGTTTAATACTATCAAACATTTTTAATTTTGCAAGGGGTCAATTAATGAATTACCCTAACACTTTTAACATAATTTTGAGAATAATACGGACTACTTAAGCTGCTAACCATAACGCCTTTTGTTCCGTCAGAATGGATAAATTTACCTTTATCCATATAAATTCCAACATGAGATATGTTTCCATTGTTAATCCCACTCGTATCGAAGAATACAAGATCTCCAGTTTCTAAATCGCTCTTTTCTACATAATCACCGTCGTTTGCTTGCTGATACGAAACACGGCTGATCTCTATATCAAAAGCCCCATATACTCCCTTTGTAAATCCAGAGCAATCAACGCCTCTTGTAAGGCTGTTTCCACCCCAAACATATGGTGTTCCAATGAAGTTTAGGCCATAATTTATAATTTGCTCTCCCTTTGTAAATGTATTAGGAATATATTCCGCATAGTCAGTATCCACATATGTCGAACTAACCCAGGCCACATCTTCTGCAAATACAATTTGGTACCAGCCATTATTTTGGCCCAAAATTTTTACATCGCTAGTAGATACGGTATCTACAATATTGGCATTCAAATTCGGGCTCATTCTGATATTTACATTAGTATCTACCACAGTTCCACTAAATCCGATTGCTGCCGGAAAAATACTGTTCCCTAACGAAGGTATGTTAATCGTTATAGCAATTGCTGCTATTAAAAGAACTTTCTTCATGATTAAATCGTCTCCTAAAATTTGTAAAAATCTAAAAATCCACTCACAATTTTCATTATTTATCATATATTCCGAAATTATACATAAATATATAAACTTTTTTATAATTTTTTACCAATTCAATTGATGAAGATCTCCCTCAACTTCTAAATTTAAAAACTCATGTTGCCTTAACGCTTCATACAATATTACCGCCACACTGTTTGCCAAGTTTAACGATCTGATATCTTTTAGCATTGGTACTCTAATTGCAGTTTCTTTATGGTCTCGCAAAATTTCTTCCGGAATGCCTCCACTCTCTTTTCCAAACATTATCCACGCATCTGCTTCATATAATACGTCACTATATTTTTGCTTTGCTTTTGTCGTTGCCATATATATTTTCGGAAAATCATTTTGCACTAAAAATTCTGCAAAGTTACAATATCTTTTTATATTTAATTTGTCCCAATAATCCAGCCCCGCACGCCGCACATGCTTTTCATCTAGCTTAAATCCCAACGGCTCTATCAAATGCAAGGCTGCCCCTGTTGCTGCGCATGTCCTTGCTATTGCACCTGTATTATGCGGAATTTCTGGTTCTAAAAGTACTATGTTCATAACTATAACCTCACCTTATTTTTTTTTATCCATCATAGCACAAGTTACTGTAATAAACAACGAAAAAAGGCCAACTTGGTTGTTATTCCAAATCGACCCTTTATTTTTATAATCTATTTAAAAATTTCATAAGTTCTTTTTAGTATTTCATCTGTATAGCCTGTTATATCGGCATATATCGGCAACATTTTTGCATATAACTCTTGGTTTTCTTGTATTGGTTTAAATGTATTTTTCACTTTTACCATTTTTGCAACTGCAACATCAAAATTTTCATGTATCCCAGTTGCTACTGTCGCACATATTGCAGCTCCCAATGCCGCCGCTCCATTCATCTCATTGCGCACCATTTCTATACCAAATACATCTGCAAAAATTTGCATGAATATATCACTATTTGAGCCCCCGCCAGTAATGATAATTTTATCCAATGTAACTCCTAATTCATTTATCATATCATCTACATGTTTTTTCATAGTCATAGCGACAGCTTCTAATATTGCTCTATATACATGCGCTCTTGTATGCCGCCCATCAAAGCCTAGCATTACGCCTTTTTTATATCTCGCATCTACTGGAGCCAACCAATCTAAAACTATCATCAACCCATCAGCACCTACTGGCACCGTTTTTGCTTCCTCATTTAGCATATCTTCTGACGACATTCCTAGCAACTTAGCTGCCTCCGAATATGTTTCACCCAATAAATCTCTAAACCAACTTATCGTCCACATTCCACGTCTTATCCCATTGCTATCATACAAATATTTATTAGGTACGCAAGAGAATTTCGGCCACACTGCTTTTGTATTTTTTAAGTTTTCCTTTCCCTCCATCATTGCCGCAGTATACGTTCCTAGCGAGATACAAGCCGTAGTTTCACCTTGGCAACCTGTTCCTAAACCTTCTACAGCTTTATCATTTGATGTTGCCACAACAGGCACTCCCACAGGCAATCCAGTTGCTTTGGCTGCCTCTTCTGTTACATAGCCTAATATATCTCCTGGCATTACCAATTCAAATAGCATATCTTTTGGCATTCCAGTATTTATATAGTCGGCTTCATTTGTCGACCAGCACCAATTATCTACATCGATTGGCCAACCACCTTCATAGTTTGCAACAGTGTCTTTCGTTTCTCCTGTTAATTTATGTGTTATATATCCAGACGATGCAACTATATATTTTATTGCTTCATTTTTGTGTTCATATGGCTCTGATACCCTAACGTCCATCCAACTTAGAGCCGGTTGCGCCAATTCTCCATCTGCTTTTAAATATGCTCTACAATATCTTATTGTACACAACCCAACGCCTACAATATCGTCTTTATTTCCCGTAAAGTTTGCCATACAATTTCTTGTAGCTCCACACACTGCATCCCACCAATCATCATCTGGGTGCTCCACATGTCCTGGCTCTGGCAGATGATACGGTTTTAGCGCTTGCTTTCCTTCAGCTATTATATTTCCTTCCTCATCAAATACAAAAACTTTAGTGCTTTGTGACCCTTGGTCTATCCCTACAACATATTTACTCATATTTTTTCGACCTTTCAATCAATTTTTACAAGCTTTTTATCTTACCAAATATCCGCCATCAACTACTAGCAATGTTCCATTTACATAATCTGCTGCCTTGCTTGCCAAAAATACTGTCGCTCCCATTAAATCTTGTCTTTCTCCCCATCTATCTGCTGGAACATGATCTTTTATCTTATTGTATTTCTCGTCATTAGCGCTTCCTGTTCCGCTCGTCATACTTGTTTGGAAATACCCTGGCGCAATACCATTTACAGTAATTCCATGTTTACCCAATTCGTCCGCATATGCTTTTGTTAATCCCATAAGACCTGCCTTCATGGCTGCATATGCTGGTGAGCCCAAACCTCCCAAAAACGAAAATAACGAACATACATTTATAATTCTTCCGCTTTTTTGAGGGATCATATATTTGGCTGCCGCACGAGATAACTCAAATGCTGCCGTTAGGTTAATGGCAATCATAGGATCCCATTCTTTGCGTCCAAAATCGAGAACATCTGCTATATTACAAATTCCCGCACAATTGATCAAAATGTCGATTGACCCCTGAACCTTTACACTTTCGTCTATTATATTTTCACATTTATTATCTTCTGTTATATCAGCTTGCATAAATGTATATTTTACACCGCATCCTTCAATTAACTTCTTTGTTGTTCCATCATCATCGACATATGCCACTGCAAAAATATTTGCCCCCGCTTTTGCTAAAGCTAATGCAAATGCTTGACCCAATCCACTATTACCACCTGTTACAACTGCATTCTTGCCCTTCAAAGAAAAAAAATCCATAGAAAAATCATTAATTAATGTACTCATAAAAACGTCCTCCTATTTTTTAGTTTATTAAGACAAAAAGAGAGCAACCTTTATATTTGCGCACACTAAAACACAAAATATAAAAGCTACTCTCTCTTTTACTCTTAGTAACTATTCTAACTTTAACATAACAATTCCAGCAAGTCAATACCGGCAAAATATACTAACTTTCACTATTAGCTTTATATATTTTTAACAGTCCCACAAATTTTTATTTGTTGTTGATACCGCAACTCCTCCCGAATTTAATACCGCCATTATATCCTCCGTATCTTGCGACAGACCACTTGCTATAATAGGTTTTTCAACTTCATTTTTCAGATATTTTATAATTTTATGCACTCCTGCAGGCATAATTTCTATCACATCTGGATTACCAATTTTCACATGTTTTATTACGTTGCTATACGTTATCCCATCTATCAAATAGAATCGTTGTATCGTAAATATTCCCAGCTCTTGCGCTCTTTTTATCATTGCAGGTTTCATGCTAATAATTCCATCCAAATTCGTAATCTTATACAAGAAATCTACACTTATTGCTTTTGACTCTAATCCCGTTATTAAATCTATATGAACTATCGCCTTTTTACTACATTTTTTTATCCTATCTACTATATCTGCTATATTACAAATATCTCCATATAAAACATATACCATCTCACTATCTTGTTTGCAACATTCTTCCAGCCAAGCGTCATTTTTTACTGCAGGTATTACTGGATATGCTTCAATTTTTTCCATAAATTCATTTAACGTCATTATTTTCCTCCATTATTAACTTAATTATTTTTTTAAAATCTTCACATATATATTTATCTGATTTTTTTATTATCGGCGCATTCATATCGTTATTTATACTAACAATCATTTCACTTTTTTCAATGCCTTCATATAATGCCGGAAGCCCCGATACGCCAATTGTTATACATAATTTAGGTCTTATTATATTTCCCGATACACCCACCAATGCTTCTAATGGCAACAGTCCTCTTAATACAACCGGTCTGGTTCCCGCAATTTGCGCATTTATTTTCTTTGCAAATGCTTGTATAAGCACCAACTCATTTTGAGTTTTTACCCCATTGCCAATCAACACTATTTTTTCTGCATTTAACAAATCATATTTTTCGGGTATTTTTATCTTTTTCACCACATTAATATCATTTTTATAATTAGTTATCTCACACAGCTTATCTACTATCACATCTGCTATTGGCTTTATTTCCAATTCACTATTACTATACGTTACACTAACAAAGACGGGATATTTGTCCAATACGTATTTTCCTCTTATATTACCTCCATACATATTTTTATATAGTGTCACCCGATTATTCACCTCTATTTCATTCACCAAATTTAAAGTGCTTCCCTTTGTCTTTACTCCCAGTTTAGCCGCCAACATATGATTATCTATTCCATATCCACAAATGTATACCGCATCTTTCTCTATATACTGCGCAATGAACGCCACCGCATCTATATCTTGATCCAGTTCACACCATAAAATATTTTTGCACAACGATATTTTTTTCGTTGCCTCCAACATTTGCTTTGTACCTATTACAACAATATTCTTAATAGCCCTACTATCCACTTTTGTATAAATTTCTAATAGCTGCTTATTTATATCCCCGCTATATCCATTTAATAAAATATTGACGTTCATACTTATCCTCCATTAACTAAAACATATATCTCTTAATTCATCAATTTCTATTAAATCATTGTTACGCATTTGAGTTATATAGGTTATTTCGATCATATTATCAGTTGCCATCGTAACATTATCATCATATATTTTAGTTGTTTGTTTATTTTTAGCATTTAATTTATCTTTTAATGTAGGAACTTTGAGATATGTCTTTGGTACATTGCCCACAACTAAAACACACGGTGCTGGTAATTTTACAATTTTTTCATATTTTTCATTTATTATTGTTGCAGTTATTATATTTTCTTCAATACTAAATTTGTGTACATCTGCGACAGAGCTTATTTCCAGCATTTGAGCTACTTCAAACGGCACTCTGCCTCCATAACTATCCGACGATTGCGCCCCCATTACTAAGCAATAATTATTAGTATTCAATTCTTTTATATATCTTACTATTGCCACTCCCGCATCTTCTTTCGAATATATTTCCACGACCTCACTAATTCCAACACTATACAAGTTCTGCGTGTTAAAAGATAAATCTTCTTTTTTTATAGTTAATCCAGTTACCTTATCTGCTCCCGCTCTTACCGATAACTCCAATGCTATTTCATCATACAAACTATATCTATTTCTTAAATATTGCGTTTCTAATAATTTATTGTTATCGATTTTCCATTCTTCATTAGCAAGCATTTCATAATCAGCAAAAATTTTAAAACAAGATATAATATTCATAATCAAATTTCCCTTCATATACATAAACCCTCTCCTTACAACCAGAGAGGGCACCACTTTTTATCACAATTATTCTATTGCTACTACAGTTCCAGGATTCATAATATTATTAGGATCAAACGCTTCCTTTAACTTTTTAAGAATAGGATACGCCGTTCCATGCTCTTCCTTAATCCATTGCACACGATACTTGCCAACACCATGATGATGACACATTGACCCCCCTCTTTTTAAAGTCTCTTCTACTATTATCGCATTGATAGGATTGTGATATTTATTTATTTCTTCTGTAGGGGCGCAATCTACCACATTATAATAATACATAAAGTATAAGTTGGTACCATTAATATAACTGTGCGATGAATGTCCTCCAACCATCGTTATATCTGGTATTTCATTCTTAATTCTTGTAATAACAGCTTCATAAATTTCATAAATATTACTCCAGTTTGCAGAGATTTCGGTTGTAAATCCAACATTTTTTGTTGCTTCTATCATTTCATACTCTTCTGTAATTTTTCCTGGGTGCCAATTTAACCCCGCATACCATTTAATTATATAGTTCTCATCTACTTTTTTATACGTATCAAACTTTGAAACGATTTCTTCTATTGCTACTCCGGTAGCTTCTGCTATAGACTTTGGTCCTTCTGCCATAAAAATTAGCACTGGTTTGCCTTCACAAAAATGTGAAAAATAATATTCGCCATCTTCAAAATCATATAGTCTTGCAAATGACGGCTTATATCCTTGAACCATAACTTCTCTCAAAATTTCAAAACCGGTTTTCATATCATTTAATAACCAACTATAAAATTTATTGTTTTCTGGCATATATTTAAAAATCTTTACAGTTACTTCTGTAATATAGCACAAAGCCCCTTCGCTTCCCATTGGGATATGTCTTATATCCGGCCCTGCTGCACGACGTGACGTATTCTTTATTCTAGCTATGCTACCATCTGCCATTACCATCTCCATTCCCACTATCATATCTTCTATTCCGCCATACAATGTGGAAAATTGCCCTATGCTTCTAGTCGCAACAAGTCCACCCATTTGTGCCAACGGTTTTGACTGCGGTGAATGACCTGTTGTATATCCCAACTTTCTCAATTTTTCTTCCAAATCTTCTAGGCAAACTCCACATTCACATGTTACTTGCATATTATAAGTGTCTATATTTAAAATATTATTCATTTCTGAACCATCAATTACCACAGTATTTTCAAGCGCCGTCTCTAATCCACCTTCTATTGAAGAGCCCCCCGTTTTCGCGATCACTGGCAATTTGTGCTCATTACAATATTTTATTATTTCCGCAATTTCTTCTGTAGATTGTGCTTTCACTACAGCAACTGGTATAGGTCTTGTATATTCTCCAAAAATAGTTTCAAATTTTCTAAATCTATCCGCACTATGTTGTTTTAAAATTTCTAAATCTGTTATTACATTTAATTCACTTGTCAATTCTTTTAAGTCACTTATAATTGTTTCTTTTTTCATATTTATGATCCTCTCCCAAATTTATTTATTACAAAAAAATTACACAAAAAAAGAGGGCATAACTTTTGTACATAGCAAAACTACATACAAAGTTACTCCCTCTTCATCTCTTTAGGTAACTACTAATATTATATCTTATCGCCCTCTATTATGCAATACTAAAATTTCCTAATTTTCCCTTTGTTTTTTAGTGCATTTTGTACATTTATTTATTTTACTCTCAGTATAATCTTCTTTATGTATATCATATTTAGCCGGGTTATATGCCACTTTAAGCAACGATCCACCAATTAACAATATCAAAAATATATTTGGAAACCCACCCAAGTTTGATGCGGCTTTTATTCCGTCAATCCCTGCAAAACTTATAGTTACCCAAGTTACCATCGCTATCGTTACTCCCAAAATAACTTTTAACCACGATGGCGACTTTTGATCATCTTGTGTTACACCATTTGTACACAGTCCACCCATCGCGGTAGTGTTTGAATCTGATGCTGTGACAAATGAAATAAATACAATAAACAGATAAAATGGTATTATAAGACCCGCTAAAGGCAGTTGCTCAAAAACTGAATATACAACCGATTCTGATCCTTTTTGAAGCATCGTTTCATACAATTTTAGTCCATCCATTTCATAATATAATGTTGCAGTGGAAAATAGCCCCATCCATATGGTTGCAAAAATTGAGGGTATTACAAAATTACAATGTATCGCCTGCCTTATAGTATATCCTTTTAATATTCCTGCCAAAAATATCCCCGTTGATGGTGCCCAAGCCAACCAATTACACCAATAAAATATAGGCCATGCTTTTGCCCATCCATCATTATATATCTCTCCCGTATACAAACTCATCGGTATAAAATCTCTAATATACTCTCCCCAAGATTCTTGACCAAAGTTTAGCATAAACACTGTCGGTCCAAAAATAAATACAAACAACAGCAATATCATATAGATCTTTGCGTTAATCGAAGATAATATTCTAACACCATTCATAATTCCTGATATTGAAGATACAACAAATGTAACCACAATTATTGTAATAATAATCCCCCACGAAACTGAATTACTTTCGATTCCAAAAACCGACTCCAATCCCCCCGCAATAGTCAATGTACCTGTCCCCAATGATGCCGCCACTCCTGCCATTAATGCAAATAAACATACAACATCTATTACTCCACTAAATTTCAGAACCTTTTTTCCAAATAATGGCACCAATGCTGCAGCTACAGTATATTTTTGATCCATATTATAAAAAGCAAATGCAAATCCCAACGTAGCTAACGTATATATGGCATATGGCGACCAGGTCCACTCCAAATACATAGTTTTCATTGCAAAGATCGCCGCTTGTGTACTACCTGGATCCGCACCTGATTGAACTGACGGCGCGTAATAATGATACAGCGGCTCCGCACAAGCCCAAAACAATATCCCAGCTGCAATCGTGGTACATAATGTTATCCATATCAAATCTCTATATTTCATAATAGGCTTAGCTTGGCTTCCGCCAATTCGCACATTTGCAAGCGGTGAAAAATATATTATTATAATAATTCCCAAGGCATACAAAATGGTCGAATTAAATAACCACGCGAAACTATCCAACATCACAGTACTTACGGCATTCATTCCATTTATAAAACCATCTGTATTCACTAAACTTATAACAACTATTACAATTGCCAAAATCCATGGCGGAAAAAATACACCTTTTCTCAAAGTATATTTCTTAGTTTTCTCATCCATACCCTATTCCTCCTTATTTATTAAATTCCATGGTCTCTAATTTCTTACCTAATTTCTCTATAACCGATTTCCAATCTGAACAAACAGGGTAAGTTGCTCTTTTCAAAATAGGTGCATCCAAATCATTGTTTATTGCAATAATATTTTTACATCTATTAATTCCTGCCAAAAATTGTATAGAACCTCTTATTCCAACGGTTATCAATAATTCGGGATTTACATTTTTTCCAGATAATCCTATTTGATATTCAGCATCAACTAAACCCGCTTCTACTGCACCTCTACTTCCTGCTATTGTTGCACCAATTTTATCTGCAAACTTATATAGTCTCTCCAATTCCGCTTTGTGGCACACACCTTTTCCTATTGCCACCAAAATTGAAGCATCCTCTATCGATTTTTTTTGTATTTGTACTATATTTTGTAGCCCAACAACTTCAAATTCTTTACTCCTTTTTTGTTCATCTACCGCTATATATTTTATATCACATTCGCTATTTTCTACATCTATAGGCAATACATTTTCTCGTATTGTTGCAATTTGTGGTCTTCGTTTTGGAGTAATTATTTCTGCTAATATTCTTTCTCCAAAAGCAGGTCTTGTTTGCTGTAATAATCCTAGTTCATCCACTTCTATTTTAATACAATCTGCTGTCACTCCTGTTCTAAACATTACTCCCAACTCTGATGCTAATATTTTTCCTTCCGCATCTGCTAGTATCAATAATACACTCGGCTTTATCTTGTCCAGACACATTTTTGCTTCTAGCTGACAATTATCTAATTCCTCTTTTTCCGCTTTTTTGATATACCATACTTCATCTATATGCAAAGAATCCGTCGCTTTCATAATCTTGGTTTTGTCTCCAGCAATTATTGCTATTATCTTCGAATTTAATTTTTTAGCCAACTTTTGCCCCAATCCCAATATTTGTAAACTTCCTCTCGATAATTCCTTTTCTGCTACTCTTAAATAAACACATATATCATTATTCATTGTTTACTCCACTCAACAGATCGCTTAATTACTTCGGCTATTCTATCTATCACATCATCATTATCGCCTATCATTATTTGACTTTGAGAGTTATTTACTGGCGCATATACTTTTTTAACTCTCGTTGCTGATCCTTTCATTCCATAATGTGTAGGGTCTCTATCTTCTAAATCATCCAACACCAAATGCCTTATATCTTTTTTCCTACTTGCTATCTTCAGCTTTAAATTTTGCACACGCGGCCAATACGCTTTTTGTTCTACTGTTATTACGCACTTGTTATACAGCCTAATGACTGCATTATGATTTTCCCTAACTGCTGTTACCATTAATCCCGTCTCTTCTATTACTATTTGATTTATATTTGGAATATATGGTATCTCTAGCCACTTTGCTAAGCTACTTCCCACCATTCCTGTATCTCCATCTGTCGTATTTTTTCCACATATTATTAGATCATATTCATCCAAAATCTTTATTCCTTGAAATAATGCATATGAGGTTGCCAACACATCTGCTCCTGCAAAGGCTTTATCTGATAATAAATATCCGCAATCCACTCCATATGCATATGCGTCTCTTATTACAGCCTTCGCTGATGCTGGCCCCATTGTTATTACATCAACTTCTACAGCATATTTATCTTTCAGCCTCAACGCTGCCTCTATTGCAAATAAATCATACGCATTTAATATCATTTCGCCTGTTCTAATTATTAGCCCTGTGTTTTTGTCTGCATCTTCGTTGTTTAACGCCGGCACCTGTTTAATACACACTAATATTTTCATTGAAATACTACACTCCTATTTTGTTGTTCTACTTGCATCATTATTTCTTTTCCATAAATATACGGTTTCAACTTTCCATATCCTTGCTCCGCTACTATTTTTCCTCCCTCTTTTATAGCATCTTTAGCCCACTTCTTCATTAACTTTACACTCTCTATATATTCCAAATATGTCTTGGGCAACAAATTAACTTGTATATTCTGGCTTCCTATATGACCAAACATACAATATTCTATGTTTATTTTATCTTCTAAATAAAATTTTACTAAGTCACTTGCACTTGTTTTTTTATTTGCAATGTCACTCGATAATTTCATTATTCTACTATCTTGTAATCTTATTTTTTCTATTTCCATTCCTATAACTTCCACTGCCGCATGTCTAAGATTCCTGATTTTTTGCATTTCCGCTAATCCCGAAAATACCCAACTATCATCTACATTACTATTACACTCTGCCGCTATTTCTAATAACTGCTCCGCCATTGCCATAATATCCTCTTCCAAACCTTCTATCTCGATATAAATCATTGCAGCATAATTATCATTAATTACTGGCACTTGCGCCAGCTGCGTTGACATTTCTCTGCGTTGTTGTATCAACTTTATTACATTTTTATCCAGTAATTCTATGGCAACTATTTCTTTGTAGCCTTTAATCTGATCCACAAATTTGGCACTTTCCAAGATCTCCTCAAAGAAAAATGCTATTGCCCACATATCTGCCGGCTTTATACTTAATTCTAATTCAACTTCTAATATAACCCCATATAGTCCTTCTCCACCCACTACTAAATCAAATAATTCCTCACCTGGTTTTATATCAACTATTTTTAATGTTTCTAGCAATACTTTAATATTTTTTATATATTGCCCAACCTCTCCATATCTATTTAATCCTCTCGAATTGTTTGACACTATGCCTCCAATTGTTGCACTGCTTTCTGTTGGATTAGGTATAAATCGCAAATTCGAAAAATGCTTATCAATATACTGCCCTATCTTTAATAGTGTTGCTCCCGACTGCGCTATTATACTGTTTGCATCGCCTGCTTCAATCTTGTTATATTTGGTCAAGTTTAAAATATATCCACCATTTGGAACGCTTCCACCAACCAACCCCGTTTTCGAGCCTTGAATAGTTATGGTCGAGCTCTTTTCTATAACCCACTTTACAAAGTTTATAATATCCTCTTCAGTTTCCGCATAGCAAATTCCTTCTGCATTACCTATCATTTTCGACTCATCTACTACATCTGATGCCATTACATTTTGTATATCCATATTTTTATCCCTCCATATATAATAAGGAACAGTGAATATTCTTCCCCGTTCCTCTCAAATTTCTTATGCTGCTTGCTCACTATCCAATTTTTTATTAATCCTCATTAAAATAATCGTCAACACAATACATATTGTCGCCATAATTGCCGCGTATGCCCACGTCATATTAAATCCGTTTCTGCCATACGAATCCATCCAAGATCCAACCATAGTATACAAGAATATATCTGGTGCATATCCCAACGCAGACGTAATTCCAGACACACGCCCGCTCATTCCCAATGAAATATGCGAATCTTGATGTATTGCAAAATATTGACTGCGTACAAAATAAATAAATATCAATCCAAAGAAGAAGTTAATAATAACTGGTGACAAATATTGTGCCCCTTCTGGAATTATAGGATATAATGCAAACGAAATCGCAAGACCTATACATCCAATAACTATTACCTTACTACGAGATATTTTATCTGCTAAAAATCCTCCTAATATACCACCCACTCCTTGAAGCAAATACCGTAGTCCTCCAATGGTTGCCGCCGCCGCTGCGCTTAATCCATAAAATCTTACCGCATAAGTTGTTACATATCCCAACAACCCATACACACTATAGGCTGTAAAAACAATTGCAACTAATATCCATATCCGAGGTATTAGTAATGTTTGAAACATACCTTTTGTTATTTCCACTAATGATTCTGGTTTTTCTTCTCTTGAAGTATCTTCTATAAAGATATAGTTTAATACTCCAATTATAATAATAGCGGTTGAACACACTCTGATAGCTGCAGCTGTTCCTGCTACCTCATCAATAAACTGATTAAACGCAAAGGTCATGCCAAAAACTACCACTGCATTTATCAAACCTCGTAGCCCCTCTTGTAACCCAAACAATCTGCCTTGCTCTTCTGCCGAACCTAACATTCTAGTCGCCTTTATACATGCCGACCAATACGTAATAATAGTAGAAACCCCTAACAATATAAAAATTATTCTGCTAACAGTAAAGCTCGGAAATGTCGAAAACCAAAATCCCAACATCCCTGTTATCAAAAACGAAAACGTAAGCAAATATCTCGCAGAAAACCTATCCGCAACTATACCTCCTATAAAATACGAAATTAGCGCAACTGCTGCATATCCTGATGACAAAAGACCCATCTCGGCATCTGTCAAATTCATTGCATTTTGTATAGGTACATAAAATGTTTCTCTTATGTAAGGCAATTGATAAATTATTCCTGCTCCTGCTGCAAGCAATGTTAATATCCCATACTTCTTAATAAATGCTCTATCCATATTATCTCCTTTCAAAATATCTTTTTCGCTAAATTTTGCACAAAAAAATAGAGAGCAATGGCTTTATAAAAAAAGTCACTACTCTCTATACTCTCGTAACATGTTTTCAGTATATAACAAAACGCGTCAAAAGTCAATTATTTATTTTGCTATTAGCGTTCTTTCGGCTAATTCTACCATTCTCGCAAGCGCTTCGCTCGCCTTTGTAATTTCCTTTTCTGTTGCTAATGTAAATTCGCAAACATCTTTGGCATACTCAATCGCCAAAATTAATCCATCATAGGCTTCTTTATTAGATCCAGACGTTGGCACTTCTGCTATTCTATCTCTAGTCCACATAGCGATAGCCGTCTCTGTGGCAAGCTCTAGTACATCTTCAGAAACCGGCGCGGCAGCTGCGTAGTCGTTTGTCATTTCTACATTGGCAATATACCCATGATTGGCTGGCAACGTAATCTTAATTTCATTCTCCGCCTTAACATATTCTGCTGGCACTACAACATCAACATAAGTATAGATTCTGCCAGGCTGATCCGTATGCCCCAAATCTACCAATACTCTATATCCATTTACATTTATTACCATATCTTCCTTAAATCCAGACGTATCACTTGCTATATTGATTCTTAGGTTTGCTGCGGTTAAATCTTCTGTATCACATTCCAAATTGAATGTTACTGGCGTGGTAGATGTAGGCACCAAAGTTTTGTCGCCATAATAAGTTTTCCGATACACCGTTTCCTCAAATTCTGGTGCCTTATCTAGCGTGATTTCAAATATGCTAGTCTCTTCCACGCGCATAGGCACATTTGTAATATCCTCTACCGGAATTTCTTCATGCACCAACTCTCCAAGCTCCAAATATGTGTGTTTGCGAGTTACATCCACAATTTTTGCGTCTCCCGTATCGATATCCAAATTAATATTCACTCGATTCGGATTCATATTATTTACTGCAACATACAGCTTATTTCCCTGCAAAACTGCATTGGTATCCACTCGATATTGATTGGATTTAACCGGTACAAATGCCCCTGCATATTCATCCCACAAATCCAAATAGTTCATCATAGGTGTCGGATTTTTTAATGCAGTATTTGCGTTTGCATACAGATATAGTGTGTCCTTAGAATTTGGTAACCAATTTTTCACTCCATACAAATATGGTACCATCATTTCTACCGTATCTGTCATATTCATAAATGTCATCATGTATGTGTTATAATTTTTGAGCTTTATCCAATAGTCGCGATCAGCATCTCCCTCATATAACGTCCCCTGCTCCGTAATTACAATCGGTTTTTCGTTGTCAGTCAGATACATATGGTTTTCAAATAAACTAAATATTGCCTCTAACCTTCCATCGGTATATCCTACATTATTACTACCCGTATCATTTAACACAACTGTCTCCGACTCATAAAAGTGATGCGAATAAAAATCTAGGTGACCTTTGGTATCATCCATAAACTTCATTATCGTTCTTGCCTTATTAAAGTCTCCGGCCTCTATCCCCATGCTTGCAGTTGATGGACCACCCACTAAGACTGTCTCATCTACCGCCTTTACCGCATCCGCAACCTGATTATGAAAATCTGCTAAATAGTCCCAGGCCTTATCTGGCTCAGTTTTGTGATACTCCCACTCGTTTGTAAGCGAAGACTCGTTTTTAACCTCCACATATTTCGGCCCTTCATCGGCATATTTTTGGTCTAACAATCTCATCGTTTCTGCTGCCAGTTCCGCGGCCGCATCAAAATGCTTAACTGCGGGAGTCCCCGCGCTTAAATCCACGTTGGAATCGTTTAGCATCCAAGATGGCCAGTCATTGAATGTCATTACATAATCATCTCCAGTAAATGGAAATAATCTATTGGTTTTATCCACTATATCTTGATCAAATACAGTCAGCTTCTCCAGGTATGCATAGTCTGTATATCCTTCCCTTTCTTCATCGGCAGTCAACTTTGGAGCTTGCCCCGCTTTTATATCTTCTAAATGAGGGCCAAATCTAATTGTTCCTCGCCCCGGATAAAATCCATATTTAGACATTGGGATACTATTGGTCTTATCAACTGTAGATGTGTTTTTATTCATGTCAAAGCTAGAAATCGGCCCGCTTCCTATATGTAGTCGTTTAAATTTGTCTTCATCTAATTTTATTTCGCCTTCGATACTAAGATTTTTTGTGATATCAACATCGACTGTTACATCCAACGTTGGCTTATCTTCTCCTATCACTGTCCACGCAGTAATATCGTATTCGTTGATAACGCCCTGCTCCGCATATAAAACCATCTCATTTATCACTGCATTACCTTTTAACACCATTTTATAGCCTTCATATATCGGCTCCCCATTATCATCAACGACTAATAGCGGATTGTCTAAGCCTATGGTAGTATTTGCCAACGTATTCGTTTTTAAATATCTGGTTGTCTTGGTACCGCTTCCATATGAACCACCTTTCCAGTCCATTGTTTCGCCTTTGGGATTTACGATTGTAATTTTGGTATTGGCAGATCCCTCTCCAGACATTCTGATATCATCAAAAAATCTTAATGCTTTTATAATATCTGCTGGCAAATCTACCGTTACTTCTCCATCCACAACAAGAGGCCCTTTTAAAAATTCTACACGACGTATTCTTTTTTCATCGCTATTTACTAATGTATAATACTGGGTTGGATATTTGTTTGCTAATTCTGATATAGTTGCAAAGTCTTTGAGGTTTAATTCCACTTCTGCAGGCAAATTTACTGTTTGTGCTTGCGTTATTGTTACAGAACCAAATCCTACAACTCCGCATAAAAGTAAAGCAAATAATTTATTTCTAAGTTTCATAATGTCCTCCTCCAAATATTGGTTTTATATGTATATAATAACAAATGGAATCACACATAGCAACCTCTTTCTTAAAATAAATACAACAAACAACCTCACTACATATTATAATTAGCTTAACTTCATCATTTATACACAAATTTTTAGTATTATTAACTCAAGCAACTACATCAAGTGCAAAATTCGGTTCTCCATCGGACAACGATATTTATGTTACCCTCCAAAATTAATTTGTAACCGTTATATATCGAATCACTCTTACTGTCCGGTCAACCATCAGAAATTTTTCATTTCGCAACTTGGTTTGCTTTTAACATTTACTTTATTCATATTTTTTCTAAATAACTTTGAATATAACTCACAAAAATATATTTTTTTCTTTTTAATTATTAGACAAAACGTTTTTTTCGTTTTTAAATATTATCAAATCAATTAGTACTTGTCCATAAAACAAATAAATTATTTATTAGCATATATGTATAATTCATCTTATTTTTTTTAGATATATTGCCTGTACAATACAATTTTTTTTTATTTTAGTTGTATATAATTCTAAATTGTGGCAATACTATGATTGTACCAAGTGTGAGGTACATCGCTAAATCCCCCCTCAACCTGGGTTTCATCCCCCGAAACCTGGGTTCTTTTTTTTGCCAAAAATTACTTGCCTTTTACATATAATTTGTGTATACTCCATATATTACTATATAATGATATCTATCAGAAGATTTGTACTAAATTTTAG
>NZ_ABEQ01000007.3 GCF_000171335.1 Candidatus Epulonipiscium viviparus | reverse complement strand
TCAACTCTTTTCGAAAGAAGGAATGCCAATGAAATTTAGACACGAATTTAAACACATTCTTACATATGCAGAATATATCGACTTAAGAAACAGACTTAAAGTGATATGTAACAAAGATCCCCATGCCGGCGAAAATTCCGAATACATTGTTCGCAGTCTATATTTTGATAACTACAACAACAAAGCCCTGCTYGAAAAAATCGATGGTGTCAACCGCCGCGAAAAATTTAGGATTCGTTACTATAATAGCGATACCAACTTCATTCGTCTCGAAAAGAAGTCTAAAATAAATGGGCTATGCAACAAACARAGCGCACCCATCACTGCCGCAGAAGTGCAAAACCTAATCGATGGGCAGCATGAGTTTTTGGCTCATTCCACTGCAGATTTGTTTGTTGAGCTATACTACAAAATGGTAACGCAGCGCTTGAAGCCCATAGTAATTGTAAACTATCACCGCGAAGTTTTCATTTACCCCGCAGGCAATGTTCGGATTACATTGGATACCGATATCCGCACGGGGCTATCTTCGCTAGACTTTTTAAACTCGGCGCATCCCACGATCAAAACCGGCAATAACATCGTGCTAGAAGTAAAATACGATGAATTTTTACCTGAATTTATACGGCAAGCAATTCAAGCCGGCACTCGAAGCCACAGCGCTTTTTCAAAATATGCCGCAAGCCGAAGCTTTTATTAATCCGCATTAAACAAGGAGGAGATTTATGAATTTTGGAGATATTTTTAAAAGTAGCTTTTTGGAAAATGTAACAGCAATTTCGTTTTTGGACATGGGCTTAGCAGTTCTATTGTCATTTGCATTAGGATTGCTAATTATGGCCGTATACAAAAAAACTTATCGCGGCGTYATGTACTCTCARAGCTTTGCAGTCGCCCTTATGGCAATGTCGCTGATCACCACCATCTTAATCTTAGCAATTACAAGCAACGTGGTCCTCTCTCTAGGTATGGTCGGTGCGTTATCGATTGTACGTTTTAGAACCGCAATCCGCGAGCCCCTGGATATAGCATTCCTATTCTGGAGCATAGCAAACGGCATCATTCTCGGCGCTGGCTTTACCACACTTGCAGTATTTGGCTCTATCATCGTCGGACTTTTACTTGTAGTATTTGTGAACAAAAAATCCAAAGATACACCGTATATTTTTGTGATAAATTGCTTAGACAGTGCGGCTGAAAAAGCTGTAATGGCAGTMATCAAAGAAGAAAGCATCGTGAATATATTAAAATCCAAAACCATTAGCGCAGACAATATTGAAATCACGCTCGAACTTAGATTAGGGAATGATGATACAGACTTCGTAAACAAAATCACTTCTATAGCAGGTGTTCGAAACGCAATTTTGGTGACATATAACGGAGAATATGCAGGATAAGGAGGCGGCTCTATGAGCGAAAAGAACTTGAAAACACTGACTGCTATTTGCATCGCAGTTGCTATGATCGCCACGATGGCACTAATCCTATACCAAGCCGTCACTCCAACTGCAGCAGCTCCTATCGCAATGGAATATGAAACCGAAATTTTTAATGGCGAAATTTTTTCTGTCGATATATTAGCAGACGATGAAACTTGGCAACACATCATTGATACTGCAACAGATGAGCAATACACAGCAGTTGATGTTGTAGTTAATGGCACCCTCTTCAAAAATGTGGGGATTAGACCCAAGGGAAATTCTAGCCTTCAATTTATTGCAATGGACCCTGATACAGACCGCTTCAGCTTCAAAATTAAATTCGACGAATATATAGATGGGCAAACGTGCTTTGGGCTCGACGTGCTGGTGTTGAATAATCTATACGAAGACAATTCATATTTGCGCGAATATATAAGCTTCGATATGATGAATGAATTGGGCGTTGATGCTCCGCTCTATACTTATGCGGACGTTACATTAAACGGCGATCCTTGGGGGCTATATTTGGGACTAGAATCTTATAACAGCAGCTTTCAAAAACGTGTTTACGGCAACAGCAACGGCTATTTATATAGCGCCAAAGCTGCAGATATCGTTGGCGGAGGCAATATGATGCCATCTGCAGAGATGTTTTCGGGCAATGGCCTCGATTTGAAATATGTAGGAAACGATTTAGCAAGCTATGCAGGTTTCTTTGAAAATTCGATTGGCTCCACCGCGGACCGTGCCGACAATACGCGTGTTGTAGAAGCTATCGAGGTTCTGAATAATTACGAAAGCCTCGACGAGCTAGAAGAATATTGGGATATGGAGCAAATTATCCCATATTTAGCAGCGCACACGGTCTCTGTAAACGGCGACAGCTACTCTACATTTATGTGCCAAAACTATTTTCTATACGAACAAAACGGCAAGGTTAGCATTCTGCCTTGGGACTATTCTTCCACGTTTGGAATTTTATTTATGACCGATGACGCTTCGGATATCGTAAATTTTCCGATCGATACTCCAGTATTTGGCGTCGAGATGGCAGATCGCCCGCTATTAGAAGTTGTAATGGAAAACGAAGTCTACAAGCAGCAATATCACGAATCTCTCTCAACGCTTGCAGCATATCTGCAAAACATCGATGACACTGCTGCAGCACTTAATGCGCTGATAGATGATTATGTCAAAAACGATRCRACAGCATTTTGTACTTATGAAGAATTTGAAGCCGCTCGCGACGAATTGATCCAGTTGCTACTACTTCGAGGCGAGAGTATAGCGGGGCAAATAGATGGAACAGTACCAGCAACGACCGATGCTCAGGCTGCCAACCCCGAAAAGCTTATCAATAGCGATGACTTAGATTTATCACTTTTAACGAGTCCAAAGATGAAAGGCGGAATGCCTCCCATGGGTCCTTCATCTGGCGATGGGGCAGCGCATCCTATGAAAGTCGGAATGCCTCCTATGAAAGACGGAATGCCCCCTATGAAAGGCGGAATGCCTCCTATGGGAATGAACGGCGAGATGCCTGATATCGAAACAATGAAGGAAATGATGATGGAGATGGGACTAGAAGCGGAAATGGTAGATGAAATGCTTGCTATGATGAACGGCGACCAAGCCAATCCCATCCAAATAGCAGTAGACGCATTTTTGATGATTACATTAATCGCCATAACTCTAGTTGCTGTAGTTTTCATCAAGAAATCTTAAATCAATACTTAAGCCGAGGCAATTATCTTCTTTACAGGAGTGATTGCCTATTTTTCGTTTGGCATTTTATATCTATTGTCCCCCACTATCGCTTTTAGTTTTTCTGTAAATKCYGCATTTATTTTTATATTATACTTCGCTGGATACGGCTTTATCTCTCCACTTTCTTCATTTTCAATAGCAACAGTTGTTGTCCCCCGATGCTCTGCAAATACTTCTAGTAACTTTTTACTTATTTCAGGCGTTCTCATTGCTGCATTCAAAGTTATCACCAGCGGTTTAGCTTCTATATTTTCGATAAAATTTACTATCACTTTTACATCATCATCTTTGAGCGATATTCTTCCTTTTATGAGGACAGGCACATTTTGATCTACTTTTTTTAAGTGAGCATAATAGTTCTCAAACACAATACATTCACACGCACCCGTTAGATCTTCTAGCTCGATAAATGCCATTCTTTGCCCTTTCTTAGTAAGAAATTCTCTTACATTTGTGATCATTCCCCCTAGAATCAATTCATTATAAATTTCATTYTTTTGGTGTAATTCTGCACAATGATGWGTTGTATACATCTCTAATTTTTGTGCACATTCACCTAATGGGTGTCCRCTTAAATATACTCCCAAAACTTCCTTTTCCTTATCTAGCAGCTCCTTTTTCGATAACTCTTCGATATTAGGAAATTCATCTTTATGTTTCATATCATTATTCTCATCGCCCATAGAAAATAGATCTAGCTGACCTGCTATTTGTTTCTTGTTATTATACAATATTCCAGCAATAATTCCTTCATATATAGCAAGATACTGCCCGCGACTTCCTCCCAAAGAATCAAATGCTCCTGCATATATTAGAGCCTCTATCATTCTCTTTCGCACATCTTTGATATGAAGCCTCTTACAAAAATCTGTTAAGCTTTTAAAATTTCCGTTCTCATTTCTTTCTTTTATGATATCATCAACGGCAGCTTCTCCAACGCATTTTACTGCATATAGCCCGTATACTATTCCATCTTCAACTGTTGAAAACTCACCWATTGCGGTATTTATATCTGGTGTATACATCTTTATATTTTGCTTTTTTAAGCTCGTTATATACATTTCAACTTTCTCTATCGAATCCTTTACGGATGTCATCAGCGCTGCCATAAACTCTAATCGATGGTGTGTTTTTAGATATGCTGTTTGATATGAGATTATAGAATATGCTGCAGCATGCGACTTGTTAAATGCATACTTGGCAAAGTCTACCATATCGTCAAATATCTGATTTGCAACRGCTGCGTCTATTCCGTTATTTACCGCACCTGAAATGTCTTCTCCATTTCCATTTATAAAAATTTCGCGCTCCTTTAGCATCACCTCTGTCTTCTTCTTTCCCATAGCACGCCGCAATAAATCACTTCGCCCTAAGCTATATCCACCAAGTTTTCGCACGATTTGCATTACTTGCTCCTGATAGACAATGCATCCGTATGTGTTTTTTAAGATTGTCTCCAATGCCGGATGCGTATACGTGATATTAGCTGAATCATTTTTACCTTTTATATATTTTGGAATAAAATCCATAGGGCCTGGTCTGTATAACGAAACTCCTGCTATTACATCTTCTATATTGGTTGGCGCAAGTTCCTTCATAAATTGCTTCATACCAGCACTTTCTAGCTGAAATATTCCATCTGTRTTTCCACTTGAAATCGTTGCATATACTTTGGCATCATCGTAGTCTGCAAAATCTATGTCAATGCCCTTATTTCGCTTAATCAATTCTTTTGCTTTTTGAATTACAGTAAGAGTTCTAAGCCCCAAAAAATAGGAATAGGTAAGGAACAACCACAACATTATTTGTTTGGTGTCCTTTTCCCCTCCTTCACACCGTGCATGCGACTTTCACCGCACACGGCGTTCCATCGTAAATTACAATATCGTAATCTACGACTATGCCCCTTTGCTCTGCAGACATTACTCTGCTTCAACGCTACTACGGGCTGCTGCCCCCCAAATACACAGGTCATTTCCTACCTGATAGAAACATCGGTTCTTAATCACCTTATCATTTTCTTTTGAGGTTCAATTGTTCCGTTAGTTTTATCCTTTATTATAATAACTTAGCTGCTGCCTTTAACCCGCTAACCGCTCATTTTTCCTTTAATCGAATGGAAGCAGAGCTAATATCGTCTATGCGATAAAAATAGTAGCCTCAATGGACAATAATACTACTACGATTAGTTCCCTTAGAGGGGMGGCACCCCATCTTTCGACGGGGTCTTAAATCACGAGCCTTTCATACGGCAGTTTCTGGTTAGTAAGCATATTATTTTTTAAAGATATTTCATCTTAAGGACCCCCGACTTACTTCGTTGTCATATATTTTGCTTGTATTTACTTAGACTTCTTTTCAGTCGACTTCACCGAGCTTCATACCGTATAATATTAAGGTTAGACAGCATGTCGGAATCTCAGGGTAAAAGTATCGATATTTACTTTTTAAGTGGAGTTTCACCACTCTATTCAAACTAACAGTTAAACAAGAAAGATAGTCTTYCCTGCTCCGCTAACTTGTTTCCATTTCTGGATTGTTTCGTTAGCGAACAATTCGCACATCCATTTTAAGCATTCCCAGATCTTCTAACGTAGTCATTGGAAATTGCGTCGTTATTACCCCATCACTTGCATTAAGCGGCACATACTCTGTAAGATCTTCTTTGGAGATCACCACCCCTGCTGCATGAATTGAGCAATGCCTAGGAATTCCTTCCAACTTGCTGGCCATATCGATTAAATATTTTATTTCTGACTCATCGTCATAAATCTGTTGTAAATCGGAGTTTAATTTCAATGCTTTTGCGATCGTGATTTTTAATTCTGTAGGAATCATCTTGGCAATCTTGTCTACCTTTGCATATGGCATATCCAAAGCTCTGCCCACATCTCGAATTACTGATCTTGCTGACATTGTTCCAAAAGTTACTATTTGAGCAACCTTCTCTTTACCATATTTTTCTATCACATAGTCTATAACTTCCTGTCTTCGCTCATAGCAAAAATCTATATCAATATCTGGCATCGAAATTCTCTCTGGATTGAGAAATCGCTCGAATAGCAGATTATATTTTAGTGGATCTATATCTGTTATTTCGAGAACATATGCAACTATACTTCCAGCTGCAGAACCCCGCCCGGGCCCAACTGCTATCTCTTTGTTTTTTGCATACATAATAAARTCGTTGGTGATTAAAAAATAATCTACAAACCCCATCTGAGCAATAATTTTTAATTCATATTCTAGTCGCTCTTCTAGATGTGCGGTCACCTCTTTATATCTCTTAGAAAGCCCCTTCTTGCATAGCTTAGTTAAATATTCTATTGGCGAACTTTCTCCTGCTGGCAACAAAAATTTTGGTAACTTTAACTCATTAAAATCAAATTTAACATCGCATCTATTGGCCACTTTAACCGTATTTTCGATTGCTTCTACGGCATATGGAAACAATGTTCTCATTTCTTCTGCGCTCTTTAAGTAAAATTGATTTCCCTCATAAACCATTCTCGTGGTATCGCTCATTGTCTTTCCAGTTTGAATGCATAGCAAAACTTCGTGTGCCTTACTATCTTCTGCAGTAATGTAATGAACATCGTTTGTTGCAACAAGATCAATTCCTGTCTCTTGCGATATGCGAATTGTTTCTTGGTTTACTTTTCTTTGATCTGCAAGACCATGATCTTGTATCTCTAGAAAGAAATTTCCTTCTCCAAACACGTCTCTATATTGCAGTGCCGCCTTCTTAGCAGATTCATAATCTTCCTCTAGCAATCTTCTAGAAACCGGGCCAGCTAAACATCCTCCCARYGCTATAATGCCTTTATGATATTGCTCCAGTAGTTGCAAATCCACACGAGGTCGTCTATAAAATCCTTCTATATATGCCAAGCTAACCAATTTGATTAAATTTTGATACCCTTCATTGTTCTCTGCAAGCAAYACTAAATGATAACTTCTCGCATCTTGTGACTCTTTATCAAACCGCGAACGCTTAGCCACATAAACTTCGCATCCTATAATTGGCTTAATTCCTTTTTCTATTGCTTTTTTATAAAAATCTATTATTCCAAACATCACCCCGTGATCTGTAATTGCTAAATGATTCATACCAAATTCTTTAGCTTTCTCTAGTAATTCTGCTATTTTTGCAGATCCATCTAGCAGACTATACTCTGTATGAACGTGTAAATGCACAAATTTTTCTTTCATTTTAGTATCCTTCTAACATCATATAATTTTACATCATTATACCCAAAATAAGGAAATTCTAAACACTAAAACAAATTACAAATTTTGCCGATATACTTATTGTAGCAAATTTTACACAATGTTTCTTATACTATTTGAAGAAAGTGCAAAACACATGAGGTGATAAAAATGTACATTAATAATTTAAATAACCAATCTACTTATAATTTTAATTATGTAAAAAATACTCCCGCATTGGACAATACCAAAGATGATGCCATTAAAGTAGCAGAAACTCAAAACAGCTTATTTAATCCTTCGCAACATGGGAAAAGCTTATCTGTTATAAAAACTATGTCTACTCAAAAAGAAAAAATYGTAAATGATAAAAATAAACTCATAACCGAAACATTAGCAAATGGAGGCAGTCTTTTTGATATAGAAGCTGAACTCGCTGCGTATGAAAAACAATTACATAATCTTGAAGAAAAACTAAGCAAGGAAAAYGTAAAGCAACAACAAGAAGTGACTAAGCAAAATAGCCAAGACCCTAAAATTTATTCTAATCGTGGAGTCTTACTCAAACAATCAGCACAACAATCTATGGCGGCATCAGTAACTCAACCAGATCATGTTGTGGCATAGTAAAAACTAAAAGGACACAGCATAGTCACCTGTGTCCTAATTTAGTTACTTGATTTTTTTTAAAATTGTCGCTCCAATAGGAGGTATATCGATTACAATTCGATTCTCTTTATATTGACAACTCTCTGGCAAGGTTTTAATCAAATTCGTATTTAATACCCCACTTCCACAATACTCTTCTCTATCACTGTTAAATATCTCTTTGTATGTCCCCGGTTTGGCCGCTCCAACACTATACCCCATTCGTGGATACAGAGAAAAGTTTACTACAACAATCAACTCTTCTTCTARTGTGCGTCTTATATAAGATACCACTAAACTCTCTTTATTATCTCCATTTATCCAATCAAAAGTCTCTCCTATATTTTCGTCATGATACAAAGCTGGTGTTGTTTTATATAACAAATTGAGCTCCTTCATATATCGTTGCAGTCCCTTGTGCTCTGGATACTCTARCAATTCCCAAGTCAACTGATTTTTTTCGATCCACTCTCTCGTTTGTCCTATCTCACTACCCATAAATAGTAGTTTTTTGCCCGGATGCGTGAACATCAATGCTAGTAACGCTCTCACATTAGCAAACTTTTGCCAAAAATCTCCACACATCTTATATATCAATGGACTCTTGCAATGAACCACTTCGTCGTGAGATATTGGTAACATGTAGTGCTCGTTATACATATAATTAAAACTAAACGTCATTTTATCTAAATTTATATGACGATAATCATACTCTGTTTTCATAAAATTGAGCGTGTCATGCATAAATCCTAAATCCCACTTAAAGTCGAATCCCAGTCCGCCCACCGAAACAGGTGCAGTAACTCCGCCCCATGTGCTTGAATCTTCGGCTATCATCAATTTGTATGGGAAAAGATGATGCACCATTTTATTTAATTCCTGCAGAAATGTTGCCGCTGTCATATCTGGATGCGTATTCGATAAATTTCCACCATATAGCATAGATGCCACGGCATCAACACGCAAACCATCTATATGAAATTCGCTTAGCCAAGTATATGCACTAGATAGCAAAAAGTTCTTTACCTCTCTCTTATAATAATCRAATAGCAATGTTCCCCAGTCTGGGTGCTCTCCTTCTCTTTCATACAGCTTTGTTCCATCAAAAAACTCTAACCCAAACGCATCTTTTGGAAAATGCCCCGGTACCCAATCTAATATTACTCCAATGTCATTTTGATGAAAACGATCCACAAGATGCTTAAACTCATCTGTTGTGCCGTATCTGCTTGTTGGAGCAAAAAATCCTGTYACTTGATATCCCCAAGAACCATCAAATGGGTGCTCTAAAATTCCAATAAATTCTACATGTGTGTAGTTTAAATTCTTTACATAACTCACTAGTTGATCTGCTAATTGAGTATATGTTAATGACTCCCCATTTTCATTAAATTTCCAGGAGCCAATATGCACTTCATAAATACTAATCGGCCTATTTTTACTATTAGTTCCTTCTAAGTTTTTCAAATACTTTTCATCATTCCACTGATAACTAAATGGGTCGTATGGCAAACTATGTTTTTTGGGTTTTGGTCCAAAATGCTTTGCATATGGATCGGCTTTATATAAAAGTTCGTTGTTATTGGTTTTAATTTCATATTGATATAAATCGTTTGTTGTTACTCTTGGAATAAAAATCGAAAAAATTCCTGAATCTCCCAATTTGGTTAGCATATGACGGCGCCCGTCCCAGTTATTAAAGTACCCAATTACACTTACTCTTTTTGCATTTGGAGCAAAGACTCTAAAAATGCACCCTTTAATGCCATCAATTTCTGTTACTCGACTACCTAAAATATTAGCAGAATAGATATACTCTTTGTTTCTAAACGCATCTAACGTTCCGCCATCCAGTTGATCTGCAAATGCATAGGCATCCTCAGTTTCCCAAACCGAATCATTATGCCCTACAAACTTTAAATAATATGGAAACGAATTTTTATATTTTCCAACCGGTCCATAAAACATTCCATTCCCTACATGTGGTATCATATATTCCTTTTCATTTACTTTGTTAACTACTGTTAGCTCTCTAGCATCTGGACAAAACACACACATCGTAATTCTCTCTTTATCTTCCATTACACATTGATGCATTCCTAAAATCCAATGAGGGCAAGATTCATCTCCCCAAATTATTCTTTGAAAATCCATTACAACAGCCTCCTTAAGTATTTTTATATATCATAATATGTTTTGGGATAAATTTCAAGACAGGTATGATGTAAATTTCAAAAAAAAATAACACGGTTTCCCGTGTCACAAGATAATTTGCCTATAAAATATTTTATCAACTATTAATATGAATTTTAATTTGACTAACTCTGTAGCCAGTTGTTCGACTTACAATTTCCTCAATTTGTGCAATTTCTGCATCTGTTAACTGAGGTCGGTTAACTATAACATCCACAGCAGTTTCGTCCATTCTTACATATACATCCGAAAATCCTTTAGCACGCAATAACGATTCAGATCCGTTTTCTTTTTCGATCTTATCTTGAAGATTTAACAAAGACTGTGCCGCTTTAGATTTTGAATTTTCATCGATAGCCGAATTCGCTATATATTCGTTTAACTCTTCTATTTGGGTAGATCTTTGTTGTTCACGAATCATTTTTTCTTCTGCAAAGTAACTAACTGCTGCTACATTTGTAGATGATACATTTTGTGATCCATCTGCCTTAGTTATTATTACTTCCATTCCTGTTGCGCCATCTAGCATTGTTGTATTTTGTAAAGTTTCATCTGTTACCATATCGCTATCTTCCATATCTGGAGGAAGTGTTAAAAATTTTTCAAAATAATTAATATCGGTAACTTGTTCTTGAACTTTGATATCTTCTGTTTGGTCTTCATTTACAAAAGCTGGTAGATTTTGCGGATCTGTTGTTAACTGCAAGTATCCACCGATTGCAATCATAAATACTAGAACCGTAATTATTAATTGATTCCTTTTAAAATTTAGCATTTATTTATCCTCCCTATTTGTTTTCCATTTTAAATACTGATACCTTATGTACTGGTATATCCAACAGCGATGATACCGCTTCTATTACTGCATTCTTTACACCAATATTGTCTCCTCCACCCGCAACAACTAATACGCCTTCTATCTGTGGCATATCTTCACGAATTACATAYGGAGAACTTCCACTCATTATTACATTATTTATTTCGTCTTCTTCTGTTACAGTACTTGTCCCACCTTGTGAGTCCATTTCACTAACTGTATTTTTTCTTAAATTTACATCTTCTGCCAATATTTTTTCAGATGATGTTTTTAACGTTACCATTACTTCTACTGAACCTAATCCTTGTATATTTTTTAAAATATCCTCTAATTGTTTTTCTATTTGTACAGCGTATGTATCTTGTGGCTCCTTAACATTTTTGCTCAATACTTCTCCTACAATTGGCGACGATTGCTGTGCAAAGCTTTCTGTTCCTAGCAATGCGTCATTTTCAGGCTTTTCATAAATTACCGTTATCATAACTCCCAAAATAGCTGTTGCCAAAAACAATGCTGTCGATTTCTTGCCTAAAGTTTTTTCCAAATTTTCTGAAAACTTTTCTGCCACACTTTTCTTTTCCACAGGCTCCCCATTGTTGCCATTCTTTACTGCATCACGAATACTAACTGGTCCCTGATTTTTTCCTTCTGACATCTTTTTACCCCTCTCAATCCACATTTTGTACTTCTATATTTATATTAACTTGTCCTAAATTATAGAAGTTGCTTAATAAATTTTTTATTTCTTTTTCAATATTTTCTTTATACAGTCGTACACTATCTGATTTTTTTCCTATCACTATTTTTGGTACTTTTATCAATCCATCATCCGTTGATTCATTTTTTGAAACTGTTATTTCTATATCAGTTAACTGAGGTATATAATTCCTCACTATAGAAGATACCACTACTTCAGCATTCATGTCAAGTTCTTTTTCCACTGCTTGCTCAATAATTTCAATTTCACGCAGCTCATAATTTTCTTTTAGCTCCTGCTCATAATTATGCATCTGAGTTCCTCCTTCTGTCATCATATCAAATTGATCTTGATACGAATTGACATACTCATCATACTGAATTGTCTCAAAGAGGCCTCCTTTTATAATTGGAGCCAAAATTGTATATACTAATATAAATCTCAATATTAGCTTTATATATTTTTGGAGAGCTGAGCTTGGAAAAACCATTTCGACAACAACCAGAAAGAGCATTACCCACACCAGCGTCATCAGATATTCAATAAAATTTGATATCATCATCTCTCTCCTTTATAATAAGCCCGATCCCACACTCATGCAAACTACCAGTGCCAGGATAGACAAAATTGATACAGTCCCCACGCAACTCATTACAAACTCACATCCCTTTGCAATATCTGTTGCAATCTTTGCCATTTTCTTGTCTCCAAGCGGTTCAATAATTGCTCCCGCAACATGATATAAAAATATATACGCAAAGATTTTGATTAGCGGCATTGCAATTACTATTACTATGAAAATAATTACACCTACTCCAAATGCATTTTTAATCATTCCAGATATTTGGATAATCATGTCTACTGCACCACCTACGGCATTTCCCACGATTGGTATCAACTTTGTAGACAGCGATAGTCCCACTCGCTTCATTGTTACATCGGTGAACGGCAACGACATTCTATATATTCCCAGTATTGCTATACTACTCCCAAATATTGTTCCCAAAATCCATTTGTTTACTTTATAATATAACGCTATTAATTTATTGATTTCAAATTCGTTGCTCATCTGATTCAATATTTGTAATATTACTACTATCACTACGTTAGGCAACAATATATTTTGTATTATAAATACCATCATATTYAGYGCYCCAATAACTACTGGCGACATCGCGGCCGACGTTGCAATATATCCCGACGCCGCCATAAACGCTAGCAATGTTGGTAACATGATTAACATTATCCCTTGCAATGTTTCTATCGTTTTATGTGCCARCTCTACTATTAATACCAAAGACTGCATTACACTATATAATATCACAATATTACAAACAAAAAAAGCTATCTTAGTTGTGTTTTTAGAATCGAACGCAGCGCTTAAATTATTCAACATGTTGCAGACTATCACAATCAAAATAAATCTTACGATTACATTCAAATATGTAAAAAACTCTGCAAATATACTATCCTTTATAAATTCTAATATGGTTTCTAAATTAAACTTTTTTTGTCCACTAAGAACTAATCCAACTTCATGTTTTAAATCGAAGTCCTTTAGTTCTGGAACGTTTTGAGAAAGATCTGCTTCTAACTTCTCAATCTCATCCCAATTAAACATTTCTAGCTGTGTTTCTATAATTAAATCTGTATTGATACTCCCTGCCTCTTCTGTTGCCATTGTCTCACACACTCCAAAGAGGCAAATAACTAGCGCTATTAACAATTTAATCTTTTGCATTGTTGTCCCCTTTCCTTATAAAAGTCCAGTGATAAGATCAATGAGTGCTAAAATTACAGGGGCTGCCACTACAAAAATCATTACTTTTGCTGCAAATTCTATCTTTTTTCCGATGCCTTCTTCACCTGCATCTTTACATAAATGTAATCCAAACTCTGCAATATAAGCAATTCCTATAATCTTGAAAATAATCGTTAGATAAGTTCCTTCCATATTAATCTTACTTGCCAAATCTCTGATTATATCAAAAATAACATCTAACTGCGTACACGCAAATCCAAAAATTGATAGCCCTATTAAAACTTTTATGTATGTTGTAACTTTTGAGCCAATGGCATCAAGTATTTTAATTATTACAACTCCAATTGCCGCAAAACTTACTAATTGTAAGATATTCATCTAACCACCACCCTAAAATGTAAAGAATGTTTGTACTGTAGTAAAAAATCCCATTATTTCATTAACCATAATCATTACTACTACTAATGTACCAGCAATTCCAACATAGTCTGCGGCTTTGCCCATTCCAGAATTTTTTAAAATTTCTTGCACTGCCCAGAGCCCAAGTCCCAAACCTGCAATCTTAAGAATTAATGTAATATCCATCATATAACCTCCCTATATTAATACTATAACTATTGATAAACCTATTAAAACTCCCATACTACGATACAATTTGCTACGCTTCTCATATAACTCATTTGCTTGATCTCGTCTTTGCTTTAAACTTTCGAGTAACCAGGTGATGTTATTTCGTTGAACCTCTCTATCAAAATGCGATGACATTGTGCCAAAAGATTCCAATAATTTTAAATCTTCTTCTTTTAGTCGCAGCCAATGATTTGCTTCCATCAATGTTTGTTTCCACATTTTTTTGGTATCCATTTCATCCCGCTGATTCAACTTTTGTGAATATAAACCAAACAGCCTGTCCACTCCTTGTTCAGTTTGACTCGCAACTTCTTGCAAAGCCTCTATTAAAGGCGTCAGCTTATAATCTATTTCACTCTTTAGCAGGTTAAACCCCAAAAATAGCTCGTCCAACTGTAGAACTCTTTTTTTCTCATTGGCATCATATGCAAAACCACAAAGTGTACATGATATCAATATTAACGCCATCCCTATTGTATTCATACTATTTTCTCCTTTCTTAAAATTTTTTTATTATTCTATCTTATAATATTATAATTATTTCTAACATCTATTACTTCTTTAACTGTTCCTACTTTTGGATTATTTGATAGAATAATGATTCGCTCAAATAATTTTTTATCTAACATATCTTTTAATAGAGGTTTATTTAAACAATCATTTAAACTGCTCCCATGAATTGTACATATAACTGTAACTCCCACAATCAACGCATCAAAAATTGCTTTGTAGTCTTCATCTCGTCCTATCTCATCTACAGCAATTATTTCTGGAGACATAGATCTAAGTAGCATTAAAATGCCTTCAGCTTTTGGTGCAGAATCTAAYACATCCGTTCTAATTCCTACATCGTTTTGTGGAATACCCATATAGCAAGCAGCTATTTCTGAACGCTCGTCCACTATTCCTACGTGATAAGAAACATCCAAGCTTTCTCCATTACTCAGATTTCTTATAACATCTCGCAGAATTGTTGTTTTTCCACATTTAGGCGGAGAAACAATCAGCGTATTACAAATTTTTCTATTTTTATATATGTATGGAACAATTTTATTACCTGCACCTACCACTTCTCGTGCAATTCTTATATTTATTGCTGATATGTTTGTTATTGTTTTTAAATTTTTATTATCTATAACTGCTCTACCAACAACTCCTATTCTATGACCGCCGGCAATAGTAATAAATCCAGATCTCAATTCATCTTCTATTGCGTACATCGAAAATCCACTAGCAAATTTTAAAATTCCATCTATATCTGTTTTGTTAGCACAATAGCCTTTGTTAGGCTTACAAGCACCATTTTCAAAAATTCCAAATTCATTATCATGTGTTCTCAAAATAATAGGCTTACTAATTCTAATTCGAATTTCTTCTAATTCATTAATTATTCTAGGATTTATTTTCAGCATCATATTCTTTATATGCCTTGGCAATACTTCTGATATTGTATCTACCATGATTTTTATCTCCCTTCATAGTATTACTTATATCAGTATATGCTATTTATACCACAATCATTACTTTTTGGGACAAAATTGTTATTTCCTTGATTTTCCAATTATCGAATTTTTAAAATTTACCAATTTAATTCCCACATTTTGTAATTTTTTTTGCAATTTTACTACGATTATCATATATTTTACAGATATATCATCAAGAATTATCTAAATTCGTCGATATATCATGTGTAGATTATATTACTAAACTTAATTTCACAGGAGGTATTACTATGAGCATAAAAGCGTTAAATCAATATAGAGTTAATAATACTTATGGAAAAATAAATTATGGTGATGATTCCCAAGTTGAAGCATCTTCTCAATCTCAGTCTCAATCAAATACATCTCAAAATAAGTCTCAAAATTTTTTCACAATTTCTAAACAAGGCAAAGCAATGTCCGTTATAGATACACTCTCAAAACAAAAAGACAAGATTTTAGAAATTAAAAACGAATTGATTTCTCAAACTTTAGCTAACGGTAGCTCCTTAGTAGAAATCAAATCCGATCTTAAATCATATGATGTTGAGATTTCTAAGCTAGAAGAAAAAATCGCTGCAGAAAGAGTTAAAGAACGCGAGGAAGCCTTAAAGAAAAAGAAAGAAGATTCCAAAATTTATTCTCGACCAGTCAAATACACTGCTCCTCCAGACGAATCTTTAACTAGCCAATTATCTAACATAGCGAATCAATATGGCGAACATATCGGATACTACCACAGACGATTATAATCTATATTATATAATTTTAAAATATAAAGTTAATGCTGTATTTCATGATGAAAAGTTTGCATAAATATAGATTAGTTTTGTTTAATATCATTCCAAAGTAACTTTCTAAGGACTTAGCAGTTATTTTTTATACAAYAGTTTATAAGACGATAGAAGAGCTCAACATTCTATCGTYTTTTTTATGTTTATAATTTTTGATTTTTGACCATACTTTTTTATGAGGTGATCTGATGATTCCAAACAATTATGAATGGAAATTTCTTTCTAACAATCCAAACAAAAGTATTATTGATAATATATTAGCAGCAAAAAATATCCTCGATTCTGATAAAGAAAGTTTCTTAAATCCTAAAATAGCAGACCTTCATGACCCTTTTGCGTTGCTAGATATGGACAAAGCCGTGATTCGTATTTTAGATGCTATTTCACAAAAACAGCAAATCACTATCTATGGAGATTATGATGCTGACGGCATTACCAGTACATCTGTTTTATATATGTTTTTAACAGAAGTTGGTGCCAAAGTCAATTATTATATTCCTAACAGATTTACAGAAGGATATGGTATGAATATTGATGCCATACTTTATTTAGCCGATAATAAAACCGATTTAATTGTAACTGTTGATAATGGCATTACAGCAATAGCCGAAGTTGATTTTGCTCGCAGTAAGGGGATAGATGTTATTATAACTGATCACCATCAATGTCTCGATCAAATTCCAGATGCACATTGTATAGTTAACTATAAAAGGCCCAATTGCACATATCCTTCTCAAAATCTTGCTGGTGTTGGTATTGTATTTAAACTTATTACTGCCATAGCCACGACACTAAAACTTAGCTTAGAAGAATATGTATATAAATATTTAGATTTAGTTTCAATTGGCACAATTGCCGACATGGTTCCATTGCTACAAGAAAGCAGAGTTATAGCTTCGTTAGGTCTTAAATTGATCACGCATACTCGCAATCCTGGTTTGCGCGCATTGCTAAACATAATAAATAAGAATAGTCAACCAATCACCTCCTATACAATAGCTTTTCAAGTAGCTCCTCGAATTAATGCTATAAGCCGAATGTCTGATGCTAATCTTGCGATTGAATTATTTACTACGCAGGATACCCAAAGAGCTGCCACACTAGCTCAGCTACTGGATAATAATAATATTAAACGCAAAGCCAAAGAAGCCGAAATTGTTACCGCTGCCTTTGAATATGTAAAAAACAATATCGACTTATCCAAAGAAAAAGTTTTAGTCATTACTGGTACTGATTGGCATCATGGAGTATTAGGATTAGTTGCATCTAAAATATCGCAACACTATTATCGACCTACAATTGTCTGCACGCTTGATGGTGACAAATATGTTGGCTCGGCCAGAAGCATCGACGGTTTCAGTATTATTAATGCCATTACTGAACAGCAGCAATACCTCATCAAATATGGAGGACATACACAAGCTGCCGGACTTACAATATCTGCTTCCAAAATAAGAAACTTTACCGAAGATATAAATAAAGCTAATTATGAAATTCTTGACAAACAGCTCTTAACGCCAAAAATTTATATCGATGCTACAGTTCCTCTCTCAGAAGTAACTATAGATCTGTATAATAGCTTATCTGCATTAGAACCTTGTGGTCAAAATAATAGTAGCCCAATTTTATTGGTTAAAGGCAAAATTTCCAAAATTATTCACATGGGAAAACGATCTGAGCATCTAAAAATTATTTTAGAAGACAATAATAAATTCCTTGACGTTATTATTTTTTCACAAGGTCAATTAAGTAATTTTTTGAATAAAGGCGAAGAAGTAGAGATTGCCGGAAGTATATCCAAAAACGAATGGAACGGTAAAACGACTATCCAATTTATGATGACGGCCATTAGATCTGCTAATGAAACGACTTCATTATATTACTTGGAACTTTACACRAAATTTCAAAACTCTCCTATGACACATTTAAAAGGGCTTTCATATTATGAAATTACTCAATTAATACCTTCATATAGTGATTGCGCTGCTGTTTTTCAATATTTAAAAAAATATGCCGCTGATAATATTTCATTAAACCAATTATCTTTTACCCTAAAATTAAATGAATACAAAATTTTACAAATCATTGACATATTTTGTGAACTTGGTTTTTTGTCTTATAAATACAACAATAATAGCATATACTATAGAATTGAAAGTTATGCAAAAAATAAGCTCGAAAACTCTACTCGGTTTAATCAATTATCGCAGTTTTTGAAAGGAGAATAATTAATGGATTTAAAAACACTTATAAGAGATATACCAGATTATCCAGAAAAAGGGATTTTATTTAGAGATATTACCACTCTTTTGAAAGATCCTGTAGGATTAGCTTATTCAATCGATTTACTTTGCGAAACCGTCAGTAAAGTTGATTTTGATTTAGTAGTTGGTCCTGAATCTCGGGGATTTATTTTTGGAGTTCCCGTTGCTTACAATTTAAAAAAAGGATTTATTCCTATTAGAAAGCCTGGTAAACTTCCATATAAAACATATCAACAAAGTTATAATCTCGAATATGGAACAAATACTTTAGAAATTCATCAGGATGCTATTTTGCCAGGTCARAAGGTGATCTTAATWGACGATTTRCTTGCAACTGGTGGAACAAATAAGGCAATGGTAGATCTTATTACCAAACTTGGTGGTGAAGTTGTAATGGTTGTATGTTTAATTGAGCTTACTAGTCTTAAAGGTAGAGAATTATTAAAAGACATAATTGTAGAAACTTTATTGCAATATTAAGAAGGGAGGGACGATATGTCTAATACTTTTGAAAAATTGATTAAAGCTATCCAGGCGTATCACCCGTCTGATGACCTTAGTATGATTGAAAAAGCGTATGATATTGCATCTAATGCGCATAATGGCCAGCTTAGGAAGTCTGGAGAGCCATATATAATTCATCCACTCGGAGTTGCTAAGATTTTAGCAGATTTAGAATTAGATATCGAATCGATTACAGCCGGACTCTTACATGACGTTGTCGAAGATACAAGTATGACTCTCGAAGATATAGAATTGAATTTTAACAAAGAAGTTGCTTTGTTAGTTGATGGAGTTACAAAACTTAGCCAAATTAAATATCATTCTACTAATAAAAAAGTACAAAAAGAAGAACTCCAAGTAGAAAACTATCGTAAAATGTTTATTGCTATGGCTCAGGATATTAGAGTTGTCTTGATTAAACTTGCTGACAGGCTCCACAATATGCAAACGCTCAAATATATGATTCCCGAAAAACAACAAGCAATAGCTAGAGAAACTATGGATATTTATGCCCCTATTGCTAATCGACTGGGGATTTGTAAGTTAAAGGCAGAACTTGAAGATTTATCTCTTAGGTATATAAATTCCAATATGTATTATTATTTGGTCAAAACCATTGCCAAAAAAAGACAAGAGCGAGTAGAAATAACTAATCAAATCGTTGTAAAAATTAGAAACGAACTAGATAAACTTGGCATCAAAGCAAATGTTGAGGGTCGACCTAAACATTTTTTTAGTATCTACAAAAAACTCGTTAATCAAAATAAAACTATAGATCAAATTTATGACCTTTTTGCAGTTCGTGCGATAGTAGAAGATGTCAAAGACTGTTATGGAGTACTTGGAGTTGCACATGACATCTTTACTCCTATTCCTGGCAGATTTAAAGACTATATTGCTATGCCAAAGCCCAATATGTATCAGTCTCTACACACCACATTAATGGGACCAAACGGAGTTCCCTTTGAATTGCAGATCCGCACAATGGAAATGCACAGAACAGCCGAGTATGGCATTGCCGCTCATTGGAAATATAAAGAAGGCAAAATTGAAGGACTTTTTCAGGATACTTCGGAAGAAAAGTTAGCTTGGCTTCGACAAATTCTTGAATGGCAAAAAGACATGAGCGATAACGAGGAATTCATTTCTGCTATTAAAGTTGACTTAGATATCTATACCGATCAAGTATATGTATTTTCTCCAAAAGGCGATCTAATTACTATCCCAACAGGAGCGACACCTATCGACTTTGCATATTATATCCATTCTGATATTGGAAATAAAATGACTGGCGCCAAAGTAAATGATAAAATTGTTAACCTCGACTCCACTCTTAAAAATGGCGATCGAATCGAAATCCTCACTTCTGCCTCCAAAAAGGGTCCTAGCCGAGATTGGCTAAACATTGTTACAACTACTCAAGCTCGCAATAAAATTAATCAATGGTTTCGAAAGCAATTTAAAGAAGAAGATATTTTAAAAGGTAAAGATTTGCTCGAAACTAGTGCAAAACATAAAGCATATAAGCTCGCTTCTTTACTTACTCCAGAAGCTACTACTAACGTCTATAGGCGCTATGGTTTAAAAAATTGGGAAGCAGTTTACGCAGCCATAGGATATGGGAGCATCAAAGAGCAACAAGTCTTAAGCCGACTCATAGACGAAAATATTAAGGCTAACAAAGAAGTTATTAAAGACGAGGATCTCCTAAAAGGATTTGAAGATCAATTTATTCAACCTACAGAATACGTTAAAAGCAAAAGCGGAATTATCATAGATGACCTTGGCGATATTGCCATAAAATTTGCTCAATGCTGCAATCCTCTTCCTGGCGATGAAATAATTGGTTATATAACTCGAGGACGCGGCATTTCTATTCACAAAAGCAACTGCCCCAACATTAATTATATAATGAAAAACGAGCCAGAGCGCATCAGTCAGGCAAGTTGGCAAGATTCTGAGCTTCCACAAATGCAGTATATTACCGAAATACAGATATTATGTATCGATAGACCCAATATAGTCGCCGAAATTTTAAAAATACTAAACGATATGAGTCTTGATATCAAATCTCTTAACGTCAAATCAATTAAAACTCACGACTTACTATTTAATGTCAAATTTATTATATCGCATAGACGACAACTCGAAGAAGCTATCCGCAAAATTATTAATATCAATGATGTCAATGAAGTCCGTCGAGTTGAAAGTTAAAACAATGAGGCTAATACGTTTAGATGTATTAGTCTTCAAATACAAATAGAGCCGCACATTACAAATGCACGACCCAATAATATTTCTTATATTGTTGCTATCCAATATCCGTTTCCAGACCAGGTTGATCTTGATGATTTAGGCTGCTTTAACACAAATTCTATAATATTGTCAACTTTTGGAAATTTTTTCTGACTTTTAAATACAAGTGCTGGAATTCCAACATAAAATTGATTTCGTTCTTGATCTTTGCCCAATATAAAATAATTATAGGACTTTATGTTTTTTACTTGCTTTAACCACTCTGCATTTATTTGAGGTAATGTCAATAAATCACTTTGCATTACTGTTACCCAATCTACAGGAAATTGCCCGTCAAATGGTACCGCCTTCAACTTGTTTTTCATCAAATAATTCAATTGATCAAATTCACCTTTATATGTTTCAACCTCATCTTTGACAACTATATCTCTAAAATTACTGTCTAAATCATCTTTCATATCTTCAGCAACATCAAGCATTTCTAATTCATCTAATTCATCCATATCAACTGCCTTACTAATTTTATACAATGATGCTAGGTCATCTAGCGGTTCATCATCATCCCATTCTGTCTCTTCTTCATCAAATTCAATCAAAATTTCGTCTCTGTCTAAATTAAATTTTTTTTTACCAATGCATTATCTTCGACGTTTATTGTTTTATTGTCTCCTATTCCTATATTTCCCACTTCTATTGGAACAACTGCAATGTTAATGTGTGGCTCTATAGTCTTATTGTTATCTTTTATTACTACAGGATTATTTTCATACTTACCCACAATTTTTTCTGGTCTTTCCGTTTTCGGTTGCATTGCATTCATATGATTCGCTTTTTTAAAGGCTTCTATCCTTTTTAGCAAATTTTCCAATTCAATATCTACTTTCTTATTATCTTTATTCAATGTGGTCTGTATCAATGTCTCTATTTCTGCCTTTTTATCTAACCCAGATTTAGCATTTATCTGATCTTTTAAAAATCCTACATCGCCTTCTTTGGGTTCAACATCCTTTTTATTCTGGAATGTTTTGATTAAAAAATTCATTGCCTCACTAAATTGCTCATCAACAGTCTTTCCCGACTTATCGCATCCACAATCTGCGTTTTCAGCATTTGCACCTGCAGAAACTGGCTTTTGACTCACAAGATCTCGAATTATTTCATTTGCATTTTCAACTACCTTGGGATCAATTGTTGTATTTTCACTTGTTTGATCTGATTTTGTTACTGCACTTACTATATTCAAAATTTCTTGAAAATCAACCTTCTTATCATTAGACTTTGACTTATCACCAAGCAATCCTTTAATTAGGTTTGTAAACTCTATAATATCTTCTAAGTTAATACCCGATACTTCTGGTTTGACTAATGGCGTCGTTTGTACTCTCTCCGGTTTAACTAATGGTGTTATTTGAACCATTTCTGGATTTGCCGCTGGAATATCAGGCATTATTTCCGGTGAAGTTGTTGTCATTGGTGTTGCTGCMGGAGTTGTCGGCTTTGCCATTTCTAACGGAGCCATTGGTGTTGCTGCCGGAGTTGTCGGCTTTGCCATTTCTAACGGAGCCATTGGTGTTGCTGCCGGAGTTGTCGGCTTTGCCATTTCTAACGGAGYCATTGGTGTTGCTRCCGGAGTTGYCGGCTTTGCCATTTCTAACGGAGYCATTGGTGTTGCTGCCGGAGYTGCCGGCTTTGCCATTTCTAAYGGAGYCATTGGTGTTGCTGCCGGAGTTGTCGGCTTTGCCATTTCTAACGGAGCCATTGGTGTTGCTGCCGGAGTTGTCGGCTTTGCCATTTCTARCGGAGTCATTGGTGTTGCTGCCGGAGTTGCCGGCTTTGCCATTTCTAGCGGAGCCATTGGTGTTGCTGCCGGAGTTGTCGGCTTTGCCATTTCTAACGGAACCATTGGTGTTGCTGCCGGAGTTGTCGGCTTTGCCATTTCTAACGGAACCATTGGTGTTGCTGCCGGAGTTGTTGGCTTTGCCATTTCTAACGGAGTCATTGGTGTTGCTGCCGGAGTTGTCGGCTTTGCCATTTCTAACGGAGCCATTGGTGTTGCTGCCGGAGCTATCGGCTTTACTATTTCTGATGAAGTCATTGGTGTTGCACCTGATGCAACTGGCTTCGCTATTTTCAATGAATCCATTGCTTCTACTGCTGTCAAATCTGTTGCAGGCATCACAACCGGTTCAACATTCACTTCATGCTGTAGCGCCGGGGTTGGCATTGATAAATTTAATGTTTTTACCAAATTTTCTATTTTTTCTGATATCGAAATAATATCATCTAATTTAAATCCAGCATTAACACTCTTATTTTCAAAATTTTCTAACTTATCAGCCATTTGTTTTACGTGCATCAAAATTTGCTCTTCTACAGAAGACATACCAGGTATATGCATCATTGGACTTGTTTTTGATGCCGGCATAATTGTAGGGTCGTCTATTATTTTTTTGTTAGCATCAGGCGGTGGATCACACACCAATTTTCCATCGCATACCAATTCTTTTACGACTTTTCCTATCAATTCAGTTAATTCGTTTGATTGATTACTTTCTAGCAAATACTTAATCTTCTTTTGAATTCCTTCTTCTATCAAATGCTTAACATCAAGCACTTTCATATTGCCATCTTTTTCTTGATTTTCAACCTCTAATGCAATTGCCTTTTTTATATCATTAACAATCATATCAGTATTATTATCTATTTCTTTTATCGCGACGTCTGCACCTTGTACTATTATATCTTCTATTTTTTTGTCAGCTTGGTTTATTCCTAAAATTTTATCTACCTCATTGATTGCTCCCTGAATATTGCTAGCCGGACTAGCAGTGTTTAATACTTTATTGTTTTTATCTACTGCAACACTTTCTTTAGGTGTCAATGTCTTCTCTACTTTTGTCGTTTCGACATATTTTCCAGTATTTTCTCTTTTATATCTTGTCTCATCTGCATTAGCTGGTTTTGGCAAAGCACGTTGTATTAATGGAGAAGGTGAGTATGTAGCTCCCCCAAAACCGGTAAGAACAATTTGTGTATTTCCTATACTCACTCCTTCAATAACTACAGCAACTCCATCAATATCTTGTCGCACCAAGCCTTTTCCGCCAATATCCTTTAGGTCTATTTTAAACGTTGATTGCTTATTTTGGCTAGGCTTAGTTAGCTCTCCTAATCGTACAGCTTTATTTTGCGATTTACTCATAAGATAACAGACATAATTATTTGTCTCAGAATCTTTTAAATTGTCTACATATAATTTCACTCGACCAGGCATTCCAATAGTAATATGACCTGTTACAGGCTTTCCATTATTAGAATAACCACTGATGTTTTCTTCTAGATTAATAAAAGTATTTGCGGACATAACTCGCTCTCCTTTACATTATAATCACTTAATATTACATATATATGAATTAGTTTATTGAGTAGAACAAATCAAGTTAGATAAAATTGCAAATTCACTAGTCCCTAAAGTTTCTCCGCGAACGTTTTCTGCTATATCCGCAACCTCCAAGAGATTTTTGAGTTGTTTTTTATCAATATTAAAATTATTTGACAGCGTGTTCAAAATAGTTTTTCTTCTTTGAGAAAATGCTGCCCTAATCACTTTAAAAAACACCTCTTTATTTTTTAAATCTACAGGCGGATTTCTATATAACTCAAGCTCTATCACGGCTGAATTTACTGTTGGACGCGGCAAAAACGAATGCATAGGTACATTTGCAACCAATCTCACCTTTGCATAATATGCTATACTAGCAGAAATTGATCCATATTCCTTYGTTCCTGGAAGTGCAGTAATTCTGTCTGCAACCTCTTTTTGTACCATCACAGTTATATTAATAAATGGTAATTCACTTTCTAAGAGCGCCATAATAATCGGCGTCGTAATATAATATGGTAAATTTGCAACCACTTTTATGTTTGTYTTTCCTTTCAAAACTTCTTTCAAATCCAACTTCAAAAAATCCTCATTTATTAATGCAAAATTATCGTATGAACCAAATTGATTATTCAAAATAGGAATCAATTCTTTATCTATCTCTACTGCAATTACTTCTTGGGCATGTTCAAGAAGCTCTTGTGTTACGCTTCCTATTCCTGGGCCAATTTCCAATACACAATCATTTTTTGAAATATTTGCAGCAGAAATAATTTTAGTTAATACGTGCTCATCTATTAAAAAATTTTGTCCATATTTCTTTTTCAATATAAATGGATATTTCGATAGTACCGCCTTGGTACCTCCTGGTGTAGCAATCTTATTCATCTAATTCAAAACTCCTTCTAGCCATTCTAATAGCTTAAATCTTATTTTATATGGTTTTTCCTTTTGAAATGCAACAATTTCGTATTGAGCATCAGTTAAGTTTTTCTCAAGTTCTTCTTTTCCTTCCAAAGGCAACACCCCCATTGAAGCATCTACATAACATAATGGCGGAAACATTACGCACCACCAATTTGCGCCGGAAGCCTCTCCAATTAAAACTCGACAGGCTTCATAAACTCCTGCAGGAAAGATTATATCCCCATACTTTTTTGTTGGAAACTGCACTTGGGCTATCTCTACTCTTACATCATAATTCTTATCACGCGAAGTAACAACATTTTCTGCAACAGCTTGCATCGCATCTATGTTTTTTAGCAGTAATCTTCTACTTTCATCAACAGAATCTGCAGTATCCAAAAATGGTTCCATATATTTCATAACAGCATCTCGAACCTCTTCCTTTAACTGTTGATCTTCTGCTGAATCACTGTTTGCAAGCACATGAAAGCGAATTACATCGTCTTTCAAAAGTTCACTAGCTTGTTTAGCAAACAACAAAGTATCAAATACTACGGCCATACCAAATAAAATTACCAGTATAGCAGATAAAATAACAGTGTGTTTATCAATTTTCATCCAAGCTCCTCCTTCATATTGGATATTTTTATGTACTCTCTCAGTTATTGCCCAGATTTAAAATTTTTATACATAAAAAAACTACCAAATTTCTGGCAGTTAATTTGTCATAAATTTTATAGTAGCAAATAATGAGTTATTTTTAAACCAACGATTCCAACTAGGATACATAATAGTAGATATTTTTGCTCCCATTACAATTCTTTCAAAAAAATATATTGCTTCTACAATAACTTCTTCTATATCTAAACTCTTATTATAAAAACTCAATACTAATATATTTAGATTAATCATGTCTAATTTAAATAAGAGCATTCGCAGCTCATCAGTAGTCATAGCTGCCCCTACTGGAAAATCTTGGACAAACATTTTGTATGCTATATAATTTTCTATTATATGATTATAACTTTTATTCTTCTTATAATTCACAAAAGTTTTCGAATTTTTAATTAAATTATAAAACAGCTTTTTCGGTTTATGATCTTTGTTTTCTAATATCTCCATTTTGAAATATTTCAATTTTTCCTCATAATCTTTAAATATTATATCTTTATTTTTTTGTCCACATACCTTCAACATATCATCAACAATTTCACTATAAATAGCCATTTTTAAATTTGTCTTCCCCGCTATAAAATCTTCACTATCATCTACTACCGCTTCATCCATTAGATCAAATGTATTTTCTTCATTTTGATCCACATACTCCAGAAAATTCGCTACCCACAGCAGTCGCTCCTCCAGTGAATATGTTCTATCTTGGATCATTTTTATACAGATTTCATTTAACTGATTATGAAACTTTTTTACCTTTGAATCTTCCCATTTTAGTCTAATCCAATACACATTCGGCTTTTCTTCCTTATCACTATAAACAAATTCTATTGGTGCAACAGAAGTTAGTAGCAACTTTATAGCCGGTATACACGCCAAATCCAAGCTTTGGGTCCATTTATCTCCAAAAATTCTATAATATCTCGGAAACTGCTTACATATTTCTGGCATATTATCTGGCCCCAATTTTTTATATATTTCGCACAACTTATCTTGTCCCAAAAAACTACATTCTTGATTACTTTCTTTCAGTTTAATGGATTTATTATCCAAATTTATCTTATCTTGCCATTCTTGCGCAAAATCAATTAGATTTCTATATTTTGCATATGTTTCCACATCTATCCGAATTCTCCAACCTTGGCAACAATTATATTTACACGCAGCACCTATACATATAAACTTCTCAAAGTGTTTTGGCTGTAAAATCATATCTTAACTCTCCTGAATCGATTCTTTACTAAGCAAATTTTTTAACGTAGCTATCTCACTTTCATTCTTTATAGAAGATTTATTACTTTTAATGATTTCGTCATAAACTTCCTTTCGCAATATTTTTATATTTTTCGGAGCAATCAATCCCAATTTCACCTTACTTTCTCTTGTTTCCAACACTTCAATAATGATATTATCATTAATTATGATAGCCTCATTTACTTTTCTGGTTAAATTTAACATAGAACCCCTCCTAACAGTATTTTTAATTTTTCACACGTCTGATATTTTTCTCCTTCCACTATTACCTGAGTTCCCAGACGTTTGCTCACATTAATTAGTATAGGGGCTTGCATATTTACTGTTATATCATTTTCATCTTTAGCCAATTTTACAATTACATATAAAATTAACTCATCTTCGCTCGTTGCATCCACCTCTTCAAAATATTCTTCATTAATTTCTGGACTATATTCTAACTTAAACAAACTCGGTGACAATATAATAAACTCTATTCGCGGCTCTTCTTTTACTTGCAAATAATATAGTCTATTGCTTTCATCCTCCAAAATCAAATAATCCTTATACTCCTCAAAACCTAATATCCCTTTATTAAACCTAATGATCTTTTCCATAGTCATCCCTTTCTATGTTGCTTTATTTATTAGTATAACAAAAAAAAGGACGCAGTATACGCCCTTTGCAGATTAAAAGTTTTATTATATTTTAAATATAGTCGGCTAAAGTATTCATTACTACCTGAGAAGATGCTTTTAGTGCACTTTGGTAAACCATCATTTGTGCATTAAATTCCACAAATATCTCTTCTATATCCACATCTTCTGTCTCTGATAGCAACTCTGTAAAAGTTACCTGATCCTCTGCCATTTTCCTCTGAGTCAGTTCCAACCTCACCTGCCTACTTCCTCCATCTGCCATACGTTCCGAAAGAGCACTTCTTGTCTTGTCAATATCTTCTATAAGAGCAGATAATCTTTCTATATCATCCATCTCCACTGCCTCTACGATATTATCTACAACTTTTTCATAGTTTCCTACAAAAATATCACTCAGGTGTGTTTCGTTAATTTCTAGCTCAATCCCAACGCCAATTTCATATCTAATATCCTGATCTGCCGTATTACCTACAACATCGGGATTTGCAGTACTGGCTGGAATTTCTGTCTCTGCTGTGAACACAGTTCCTTTCGGAATAAACGATCCCTTAGGAACAACCTCTCCTGGGTTAAATATTGTGTTTGCCGGAACTTCCTCTCCCGCGGCATATGGTGTTCCTCCTAATGTCGTCGCCTTTGGTACAACCATAGGTGAAGTTAAAGTTAATCCATTTATTCCAACCTTCATATCTTCTGATAATTGGATATCTATAGAGCTGGTAATATTTTTTGCCAAAGTAGTATCTACATCATAGTAAACTGGCTGATCAATTTTATGCCCCGAAAATACAAACCGTCCTGCGTACGAYGTATTTAACTCATCTTTAATTTGCTCCGATAGCTGCAATATATCAGACAGAATCTTCTCTTTATCTTCTTGAGTCAATGCTCCTGTTGATGCTTGGTTTAGTCGCGTCTTCACTTCTTTTAAAATCTCTTCCATGTTAGAGATAGCGCCATCAGAGATTTCCATCCAACTCATTGCCTCTTTAGTATTTTGCTCATATTGCTCCGCTTCTGTTACATCAATTCTCAGTTTTAACGAACGACCTGCTATTATCGGATCATCAGATGGACGCTCTATTTTTTTTAATGTACTCATTTGCATATATATTTTGTCTAATTGCTCCATATTGTTAAACAGTGCATTCATTGCGCCATACTGTACCATATTATTAGTTATTCTCATGCTCATATTATTGTCCCCCTATTACCAGCTACCCATCCTGTTTATTGTAATATCATATATGTTATCCAGCGTAGACATAACTTTTGCCGATATCTGATACGCCATATTGTATTTAATCAAATTCATAAACTCTTCGTTATTGTCAACCCCAGAAACTGCCATTCTCTGATTTTCAATTTCCGATATTATATTGCTTTGAGTTTTGGCATACATCTGTGCTTCACTGGCATTAACTCCCATCGCACTAAATATAGAAATCATATAGTCTGTTGGCGTACCTTGGCTAAAAACATCCTGATTATTTTGTTGATCCATCAAATCTAGCAACAAATCATTATTCCCTGGATTGGGATTATAATATATTTCCGAATTGTATGGTGGATCTAATTTAGGGTCGTTTATAACATCCATTCTATGTTCATAATTCGTACGTATATTCTTGTCACTCTCTATTATTTCTAATGATGTTGAAAAGTTTTCTGCCGTCATTTTATTATAGTCAAAATTTGGATCATTAGATGCTATAATAGCGCTTGTATCCTCATCTCGATACGAAAATAACGCATATACAGGATTACCCAAATCATCTAGTATTTGCTCTCTATTGCCATTTGCATCTATAATATCTCCTTGGTTATAAATCCTATTTAATTCTTTTGAAAAGTCTCGCACAAACCGATCCAGCCTATCCTGAAAATATGGTATCCCCGTATATACTGGCTTATGCGTAATTGGATCTAACCCTGCACCCTGCCCATCTCGTACATCTAGCAACCCTTTTAATTTTCCAGAAAAATATTCTGATGTAGTATTAAATACAGCTTTATCATCCCATACAATATCATACAATCCATCGATATCTCTCGGGTGCTTCTTAGTTTCTCTAGGCTCCACTTCTAACAATCTAATATCTTTGTGATCTACCAAAGTTTGCCCATTCACATACACCTGAAACTGTTTCTCGACGCTTCCATCTGGCTTATGCATTTCCACTTCTTTTGCCTCAATATTCACAAACTGCGATAGTTGATCAACACAATGATCACGTTGATCTCTAAGTTCATTTGCAATCTTTCCTCCGTGCAATTCATAATTTTGAATCTGACCATTTAAACTTTGCACCCTACTTGCCATAAGATTAATCTGATCCACTGTAATCTTCAACTGCGCATTTATATCTGACTGTGTTTCAGACAACCCGGATGCCATTTCATTATAATAATCAGCAAACCCAATCATATACTGCCTGAGTGCACTAGCTTTTTCTGTGGTATTTGGATCTTTAGATAGATCATCTAAGCCATTAAAAAAATTGGTATATATTTTAGTAAACCCTTCATCTTTGGGCTCTCCAAAAATATTCTCTATTATAGCCGTCTGTTCTTGCTTTATTGAATACTCACCAAGCATATCGCTATACTTCCATATTTTTTGATCTAAAAATGGATCTCTAACCCTCTCCACACCTGTTACCGTAGTCCCTGTACCTATCATACCAACCCCACCACCAGGCAGTGGATTCCATGCTTCTTGCTTTATCTCTTGCCTAGAATATCCTGGTGTATTTATATTATTAATATTGCTACTCGTAACAGATAGTCCTTGTTGAGCTGCAAATAATCCTGACATAGCAACTGTAATTTCTCCGAAAGCCATAATTTTTTCCCCCTGTTACATCTTATTTATAACAACATCCATCATTCCATCTAGCACGGTTAACATCCTTGCTGAGGCATTATAGGCATATTGATATTTCATCATCATCGAAAGTTCTTCATCTTGTGAAATAGCAGACATAGACCAACGCTCATTATTTACGCTTTCCACTGCCTCCATTTTCTCCGCAGCTTTATTCGAATATATATATCCCTTTTGACCAATATCTGTAACCAGTTCTGCATAGAAATCTGTTACATTCAAAAATTTACTCTTTGGTGTCGATTTAGGTTTCACTCCCGTTGCGGGATCTACTTCATCATACCAAGTCTTTGGCTCTCCCCATTTAGTTAAAAAATCTTGAACCAACTCATTACTGCCTATGTTTCCTGGATTATTTGGATTTCCATCGCTATCTACAATAGGTACAGTTCCCAAATGGTTATACCCACCTTCTGCAAGCAGTTTAGTATTAACTTCAATATTCATTGCAGTTAGATGAGGTTCTATAGCTGTATAGTATTGTTGCATTTCATAATTATAAGCATCTATATCTGCCTGAGTAATATTATTCATATCAACCGCTATCTTTGTCATGTCAGGAGCTGCTGGTGCCTTATAAATAGGAACAAAAATAGGAGGTCCTATAATCCCTTTTTCTAATCCAACGCCATATCCCGAAAAACTTTCATTCATCATCATTACAATTTCTTTTGTAAATACGTCTAATTTCTTTTGAAGCTCTGGAATAATAAACGAATTTCCTTCTGCATCTACACTATAGTTATCATTAATCGCGATATCGTCCCATTCAGTTGCAGCGTTGGCTGGTATTGATCCTCTCGAAATTAGTAACGCTTTTAATGCCCCCGAATCATTGCCATTGGCTGCAGTTACCGCTTCTTTGATCGTATCAGAAGTCACGGTAAAATCAAACAAAGCATCTCCTGTATTTCTAATAATCGGATTTACGTACGGACTTTTAGGTGCAGTTTGTTCTAGATCAATCTTTGTGATAAATCCACCTTCTAACAATGCAGTTCCATTGCTCCCACTAATTTTTACTATTACAGTCGAGTCTGGTTGCTCCGCATAATTAATATCGATATATCCTGAAAGTTCGTCTAGTGCGTTATTTCTTTTATCTCGATAGTCATTGGCATTTGCAACACCGTTTAATTCTTCTTCTATTATCTTCTCATTTAACGTATGAATTTCATCTACTAACTCATTAACTCTTCTAACCATAGATACTATTTGCATATTTAAATTTGTCTGATAATCCTGCAAGCTCTCTTGAATATAGTTAACCTTTTTTATCAAAACATTTGCGTTCTGAATAAAAGTCATTCTCTCTTCCAATCCCGCTGGATTAGTAGCAAGCTTTTGCGTTTGTCCCCAAAAGGCATCCAAAACTTTGCTTAATGACTCTCCATTAGGTTCATCCAGAATAGTTTCTATCTCATTAATTGTAGTATTTTGGGTTTGATAAAATGATAGCTTTGCATTTTCTTGCCTATACCTTTCATCTGCAAAGTTATCTCTGATTTGTCGTATCTCTGTTTCGGACACACCCATACCAACTTGCTGAGTATAGCCCCCATACTTTCTAACATCTCGATACCCTGTTTCATGTTGGAGCAATTGTTGCCTTGTATAGCCTGGTGTATTTATATTCGCTAAATTATGCCCAGTAACCATCAAGCCTTTTTGAGCCGCAGTTAGGCCTGATACTGTTGTAGTTAAATTCATATTATATCCCCCTCTAGTTCTACCTCTAGTTATCTTTTCGGTAACTTTCTGTTATTTGCGCGCATCAAATACTCGCCGCATTTCTTGTACATTTTCATATCCTGGTCTAGAATACCCAACTTCTATTCCCTGAAGTCTGGTCGTTTGTATAGCATTTAAAGTAAATTCCACAAAATCCATCGATTGTTGAATCAATCTTTTGTTTCTATTATTTTGATTTTTTACTTTTTCCATAACTGCAAGCAATTCTTTTCGTATATTAATAAGCTCCTTACAGATTTCTTGTTCGGGGCCTATTTTGGTTATAATTTTTGTAAGAGTCAAATCTTCTAAATTTAACCCTGTTACTTGAGAAATATCTTTAAAGGTTTCTTCTCGCTTTCTATCCAAAATGTCCACTCTACCAATAAATTCCTCTTCTCTACTTACCACTTCTTTTAAAAAGTCTATATCCTTTTCCACCACTGCTTTTGCCTTATAGGTAGCCAAAGTATATAGACCTTCATAGCATTCTTTTTGTTCTTTTAAAACATTAACTAGTTCGTGTGCAATCCCCGCCATATTGTCTCCTTACTATTGTCTCATTTATACGATAAGCTTATTAAGAATCTTTTCGCTTACATCCTTTGCACTAACGTCATATGTCCCGTTTTGAATTTGTTCTTTTAAAAAATTGACTCTATCCATCCTAACGTCTTGAGATTCTTTAACCGCTTTAAATGCAGTTCCAAGAACTTGGGCTTCATTCGATATTTCGATTTCATCTTTTGGTGAGGGGACTTGCCTTTTGGCTTGCCCCGCTTGGTTTTGGTATATCTGGGTTATCTTGTCTATATTGCCAATACGCATCTAGGTTCCTCCTATTTGAATTATTTCATCTGCTTATAATTTATATCGGCATATTTTTACAGAACTTTAAGCAATTTTATCTGCGGCTAAACATTCCGCCCGTTGCTGGCCCAGAGGGTCTCTTAGATTGTACTGGAGTATTTTTTAACCCCGCTTCTGTATCGCGCATTATTTCTTTATTACATTTGTCACAAACCTTGCCTTTTTTAATTTCATCTCCACACATTTGACATGTTAACGTAATCGGAGAACTAGCGGATAGTATAAGTCTACCGGAAGCGATAAACTCTTCGATCAATCTTGGAGAAACACCTAAATCTTCATGAATTTGTTTAATCGTTGCTTTTTCGTTGTCTCTAATATACTCTTTAACTTCTTCGAATTGTTTTTCTTCTTCTTTAACACATTGCGTACAAATTCTTCTACCATAACCCTGATACTGAAATATTTTCTTGCATCTCATACAAGTTTTGATTTCTATTGCCATAAAACGCCTCCATCCTTCATGTTATACAAACAACGAAAACATACACTTTCTTAATATTTTCATAGCGTTGTCGTAGTACTTTGACACATTCTCTGATAGTACTCCCTGTTGTATAAATATCATCTACAATTGCAATGTTGACGCTGTTTACAAAAAATATATCGTCAGCTTGATCAATTACGTTAATAGAATTTGCAATGTTTTCTATTCTTTCTTCTATTGTGCATTTAGATTGTGCTTTAGTTTTTCTATTACGTTGCAAAATGTCCAAAGTTTTTATTCCTAAAATTTTTGAAAGGCTTTGTGATAAATCTGCCGCCTGATTAAATCCTCTTCTATTTAATCTGTTTTTTGAAACTGGCACCGGAATAAAAGCATCGATATTTTTTATCTCTTCTTCATCTAGCTTATAACTAAATTCCTTTGCAAAAACATCTCCATATTTACGCACACCTGTATATTTCCATCTTGCAATAGCTCTTTTTGCACCTTTTTCATATCGTAACAATCCTATTATGATATCAGATTCACAATGCGGACACTCATACTCTTTAACCATTTTTTTACACCGCGGACAATAATTACTTTCTAGCAATTTTGTTTGGCAACTATTACAAATATGACCCTCTGGTATTAACTTCTTGCATAAAGCACATAAATTAGGATAAATTAATTTCTTTATCATATGCTCGACCTCAAATGATGTAACAACGAAGTATCTCTCTCAACTTCTTTATTATTGCTAATCATTTTTCTTATTGTTTCCCGATTTCCAACTATTATAACCATTTTTTTTGCGCGCGTTACTGCCGTATATAATAAATTTCTACTAAGGAGAACTGTCGGCCCCGAAAACAACGGAAGTATTACAATCGGATATTCACTCCCTTGAGATTTATGAATCGTGGTAACATAAGATAAATCTAATTCACCTAAATTAGCATATTCATAATCTACTCGCTTTTTACCGTCAAACTCCACAGTAATAACTTTTTCGTATTTATCGATCTCTTTAATAACCCCCATGTCTCCATTATAAACTCCCATACCTTCATCAACCACAAGACCACTGCCTGCAGGTACTTTCCAGATTAAATTATAATTATTTTTCGTTTGCATTACTTTATCACCAACTCTATAGAGAGTATTTCTATACTCATACTCCTCTTTATCGTCACTTTTTAAATTTAAAGCGTTTTGCATCACTCCATTTAATTCATGTACTCCCAAAAGTCCCTTTCTCATCGGTACCAAAATTTGAACATCCTTCATAACATCCAAATCTTCATACTTTGCTGGCAATCTCTTTGTCATCAGATCTACTAGCGTATTCTTTACATCATTCTGTGTCTTTTCATCTATAATAAAAAAATCTGATTTCTCCTTATTGGCGATGATCTCTTCACCATGATTGATTTTATGTGCATTGATTATTATTGCACTCTCTTTAGCTTGTCGAAATACTTGCTCCAATCTTATCACTTTAATCTTACCACTCTTTATTATATCTCTAAGAATATTGCCTGCCCCCACAGATGGCAGCTGATCAGTATCTCCAATTAATACCAATCGTTGGTTACATCGAAGCGCTTTTAAAATTGAGTCCATCAAATATATATCAACCATAGATATTTCATCTACTATTAGAACATCTGTCTCCAGAGGATTATCTTCATTTCTACAAAAAAATTGACTCTCAAAACTTTTATCTTTATTAAAAGCAATTTCTAACAACCGATGAATCGTCTTTGTTTCTGCTTGAGTTGCAATCTCCATTCTCTTTGCAGCTCTCCCTGTTGGCGCCGCTAGCAATACAGTCTCATCCAGCTTAGCTACCATGTGAATTAGAGCTTTTATTATTGTTGTTTTACCTGTGCCTGGCCCTCCCGTAATAACTGTTACCCCTTTAACCATTGAGTTTATTATTGCCTCTCGCTGTTCTTTTACTAAATCTATCTTCAACTCCCGCTCCGTCTGTGCCATTTCTTTTCTAACATCAAAGTTCGCATTCAATTTTTTTTCTGCTGATGCCAATGTCATCAATCTTTTTGCTATTTCTTGTTCTTTATAATATAATGCTATATTACAGACCATCACTTCTGAATCATATACTTTTATTACCAATTTTCTCTCTAAATTCAACATTTCCATAGCATTGTTTACCAATTCTATATCTACATCTAACAATCTCATAACTTCTTGTTCCAAAAATACTTTGGAACAGCATGTATGCCCGTCAGATTTAATAGCATTTAAAACAAACAATATTCCAGCTTTTATACGTCCCCAATGCTCTCGTTCAACGCCTATCTTTTTTGCAAGTTCATCAGCCTTGGTAAAGCCTACCCCCTCTATGTCTCTCGCCAAAGCATATGGATTTTCTTTCAACACATCTAGTGTCTTTTCCTTATATTTATCATAAATTTTTATTGCCATCACTGCAGAAAATTCATATTCATTAAGAGCTAACATAACATTTTTCAACTCATACTCACTTTTATATTGCTCTGATATACTATATGCTTTTTCTTTTGATATTCCAGGTATTTGAGTCAATTTACTTGGTTCTTGATCAATAATTTCAAAAGTTTTTTCTCCAAATTTATCTACTATCTTTTTTGCTAATTTTTCACCAACGCCAGATATCAATCCAGAACTCAAAATTTTTCGTATACCACAATTTTTTTTAGACTCTAACTTTACAAATGAGCTGACTTTAAATTGCTTTCCATACGATGGATGCATCATATATTCACCAAATAATTTTACTTCATCATCAACCTTAAGTTCAATCAATAATCCAGTACACACCACCTTCTCATCTTCATACATAATTAATATAACAGCATATCCGTTCTCTCTGCTTTGATAAATAATATCTTCTACTGTTCCTTCTAAACTCATATCTTATCCTTTATCTTAAAATTAAAAAAGGACACGAATTACCGTATCCTTTAGGTTTTTACATTTATTATTGTAAGTCGAGTGCATCTAATACCATTTTTGTCTTAGTCCATTTATCTTCTTTCCAAAGCTCTTTATCACTCATACCTTCTGGAATTGTCGTATCAATTCTAGCTGCAATCATATTTACTGCAGAATCCATTGCTGCCTTAAAACGAGCATTTCCTATCAACGATTTTTCTACATATACACGCTTAGAAATTATTCTATACGCTTCTTCAAATCGCTCGTCTCTTGTATTTGACATAAGATCCAAAATAAACATAGCCAAAACATAATTATTGGTAATTTTTGCAACGTCTTCTACCACTTTAGTATTGCCAATTCTAAATGCATTATATACACGCACGGTCTCATATTCATCATTTATAAATTTATCAAATGAGCCATCTTTGTCACACATAAATTTAGTAAGCAACAACTTGAGGGCAGGATTTGTAACATTTTGGTCTAATTCCTTGCCTTCCATTCCATTTTTCCATAGCTGAATACATTCTTTTACAGGATAATATTTATCATTTTGAAGAATTTCATATGCTGTTAGTCCAGTTTCTCTAATAAACTCATCCATCAGCGCTTCCTCGATTAATGCATCATCTCTATACGTTTCAATATATTCAAACATTTTGTCGCGCAATCTCAATGTCTCTGCTGGTCTTTGTTTAGCAACGTTTTCTAACGAATTTTCATCGTTTTTTAGATCAAACAGTTGCTCATATACGCGAGGCATCTGTCGGAACAATGCACGTCTGTCGGTATCATCAATGTTATGCTTATATCCTTGCTCTATCATAGAACGATTAAACCATGGTGATTGAACAGTTTGATACACATTGAGTTTTTTTCTATGGCTAAGTGCAAAGTCACAAACATAAACCAAATCTTTTTCATGGATGCTTCTGGAGTTTTCAAATCCCTCGTCGCATCTTGCACCAAATGAATAGATCTCTTTTACATCGTCAACTTTTTTATCACCCAAAAATGCTTTACCTTGCAAAATTGCAGGAATTTCTTCTTTATTGATCGATAATGCGGTAGGTAAAAAGTCTATAAAACAAGTCAAGCGATCACAAACTTTTCCAGTCGGCGAATCATAAGTGTTAATTTGATTTTCAATCTCTTTTGGAACGTGCACTAACATAGGAACGTGTACACCTTCATTCCATAGATTGATCTTTCCTCCCGGAATTCCATGACCATTATCTCCTACAAAAATAATTATGCTATTATCATATAAACCTTTTTCCTTAATTGCATCTATTGCCTCGCCAAACATTCTATCCATAGAAGTCATTTTTTCATGATACTGTGCCCATATTTCATCTGCTTCTGCAGTTTTAAAATGATATCCCGGAATCTCCATCGTTTCACGAACCTGATGCTCTTCTTCTTTCAAACGAGGCATACTAGATCTGTGTTCCGCAGTATTGTCGGTGTATCCATATTGAGATTGATGCGTACTAGCATTGGTTTGAAGCATAAATACTGGCTTGCCTTCTGCTTGATTAATTTTCTCTATTATATCTGTTGCAAAAGTTGGAGTGTCCTTAGATCCAAAGGTCATCTTAGCATCATATCCACCTTCGGCACCTTCTTCAAAATTAAAGTTAAAATCAGTTTTTCCGATTACTGTATAAAATCCTGCTTGTTGCATGTACTTACCAAAATTTTTAACCTGTGGCGGCAGATCATAAAAACTTCTATGATTACCCACTCCCGCCGTGGTTGCATACATACCTAAATTTAGCGACGTTCTAGCTGCAGAACAAACTGGAGCTGCAGAGTAGCAATAATTAAAYTTAATATTTTCTTTTGCAAATTTATCTAGGTTTGGTGTCTTTGCATTAGGATCACCATAACAACCTAAGTTAGGACAAATGTCTTCTGCTAAAATAATAATAAAATTATACTTGTTCATAAAAAATCCTTTCTATATTTAAGATAGTATACTTGTATTATACCATCATTTTCCTAATTTGTTAATACATATTTATATCTTTTTTGTAACCACCACAACTTTAGAGGACTTTTTCAACAAGATAATCGCAAGTATAATTGCACACACTTCTGCAAAAAATACACTCAACCAGATTCCATCCACACCTAACAATGCGGGCAATGTTGAAATTCCAATAACTATGAAAATAATTCCCCTGCTTGATGCGACGATGACGGACTGTGCTCCTTTTCCTATAAACGTAAAATATCCAGAACTCAAAATATTGAATCCCGCCAATAAAAATGCAAACCCATATAATCTTCCCCCATTCGATGCCATTGCAACTAGTTCTGGATCATCTTTGATAAATAGTTGTGCCACATCCTCTCCAAAGAAAAATAACACCACACAAATAATCATACCAACAACAAAATTTATTATATATGCCGTTTTCATAATTGCTCTGACTCTTTTCATATTTCCACTTCCATAATTATAGCTAACAATCGGCCCAATTCCATCTGATATTCCAAAGAGCATCAAAGTTGCAAACAARGCTACATAGTTGATAACTGTAAAAGCAACTACGCCATCAGCACCTGCTATTTCCATCAGCGCCACATTAAATAACAATACACATACAGATCCTGAAATCGTATTTACCCCTTCTGATGCCCCGTTACATATTACCGGAAAAATACACTTTGTAGAAAATTTTCCTTCTATTATATTGATAGAATTCTTTTTATTTAGCATTGGTGGCATTACAACCAGCATTGCCGAGACAAATGCAGCTCCTGTTGCAATCGCAGCCCCTGCAATGCCAACCCCTAAGCGCACAACTAAGATATAATTTAATGTTAAATTTGTTAATAAGCTTAATATACAGCCTCCAAAATATAACTCTGGTCTACCCACTATTCGATCCAAAAAACCCCAATAGACCATCAGGCAAATAGGCAATGCGAATAACGAATATATTCTAATATATGTCACCGAGTCTGCCAGCAAAACTACATCTGCGCCCAATGCTATCGCTATTTTTTCTGCAAACAAAAAACCTCCTGCTGTCATTACTATCGAAAGTACAATAATAATTCTAAAAAACGTCTGAAAGGTATTCTTTGCTTCTTCTGTTTCGCCCATTCCCAAGTTGATGCCTATATGGCTTTGCGCACCTATRGCACAGACTATTCCTATTCCCAAAATTAGTTGTACAAAGGGGCTTGCTATATTAATRCTCGCCATTGCCGTTGCCCCAATAAAATTTCCAACAAATAATCCGTCTATTATAGACTGGGCTCCAGTAATTATCATCGCTAACAATGCTGGAATTGTAAATTTTATGAATAACTTGCCAATCCYTTCTTTCAACAATAAATTATTCTCTACCACAACATCCCCTCCAATTATTATCTTAACAATAGCCGTTTTTTGCGCATAAAAAATACCACAGACAATCCGTGTCCATGGCTCATAAAAAATGTAAAATTTAGCGTTAGAATATAATCATTTAGACGTAGTATTAAAAAATTCTTCATCATTAGTATTTAACACTTTCATCTGCAGATCAAAATCTAAATGTTTCATTCATAATAAAATTATATGAAATTAAATTACTTGCACAGTATATCATATTAAATTTATATTGTCAATCTGTATCAAATAAATAAATGAATATTTTTTATTCTTATGCTAATAATTTTATTAAAGGAGATGTGATATATATGAAAAAATCTGTAGGACCAAATACTTTTTTATTCAACACGCCAACTGTTGTAGTTGGGACATACGATGAAAATGATCAACCAAACATGATGACCGCTGCCTGGGCTGGAATTGTCAACTCTAAGCCTCCTATGATTTCGGTCTCACTACGCAAAGCCACATATACCTATAATTCAATTTTACAAAAAAAAGCATTTACCGTTGCTATTCCAAAGAGCAGCCAAGTTGTAGAAGTTGACTATTTGGGAGTCAAATCCGGTAGAGATGAAGACAAAATTGATTCTATTCACTATACCGCAAAACGCAGTAATGTTGTTGATGCTCCTTATTGCGATGAGTTTCCCGTAATTTTAGAATGCAAATTATTTAACAGCCAAGAACTCGGATTGCATACAATGTTTATTGGTGAGGTTATAGATGTAAAAATAGATGAATCGGCTTTGACCAATGCCAATACACCAGACCTCAGCCAAATCCAACCGTTCTCATATTCACCCGGTGCAAATGAATATCATGCGCAAGGCTCTTTTATTGGCAATGCACATAGTATTTGGAAAACTTTACAAGAAGATGCTTCAAATGAAAACCAACCAGCATATCCGCACAAAAATATTGGTGCTGTTGTCGGTCTATACCCCACCCCTGTTACTATCGTGGGTACTGTTATCGAGGGCAAGGTCAACTGGATCAATATTGCTCATATAGGCATCGTCGGCCATGACTGCATACTTCTTAGTATTAATCAATCTCATTATTCAAATCATGGCATCATCATTAATGAAACTCTTTCTATAAATATGGTCTCTGAAGAAATACTCATATGGGCCGATTACGTCGGCATGTATTCTGGAGCCAAAACAGATAAATCCACAGTTTTTGAATATTATGATGGAGAACTCAAGCATGCACCTTTAATCACAAAGTCTCCTATTGCCATGGAATGCGAGCTAATTGACACTTATGCTACTGAACATCACGACAACTTTATCGTACGTCCTGTTAACACATATGTYCAYACAGATTGCCTTACTATAGATGGCAAAATTGATTACGAAAAAGTTCGACCAATTCTATTTGAGATGCCAAATCAACAATATTTAAACCTCGGCAAAGTTATTAGAAAATGTGGTCAAAAATATAAAACAGAATAAAACAAATAATGTGGCAACTTACATCAATGATGCTATTTGAGTAACTGCCACATATATCTCTGATAGTTTATACCATGTTGCTTTGCCTACAACACCATCTGGCGCTAGGTAAAAAACTTTTTGGAATACTTTTATCGCTTCTTCTGTTTTTTCACCAAATACACCATTAGACGGTACTTTTGGTATTAGCGGATAACTTTGTGAAATACGATTTAGCTGCTCTTGAATTGTTCTTACTGCTGCGCCCTCGTTGCCTATTTTGATGCTATATCCTGGGAAAGACTCCGGATTTCCATAGACTGCTTTTGCCTCTTTGAACTCAATATTTTTATAAAAGTATCTGAGAATTTCTTCTGCACTTAACCCGTCTCTACCCAGTTTCTCACTCCCCCATTGTGTCATCCACAGCAAATATGTACGACGAAATAAGTATAACTTAGCAATAGCAAAATTCATTATAGCTGCTCCATAATTATCACTTATAGATCATGTTCGCGTCAAGGCTTCAATAATTTTTGCTGTACCAAATACCCCTTTATTATGAGTTACTTGAGCATAAGCAACTATCGAATTAATTCCAATAGCTGAACAAATATAAAAACAAACCGATGCATGCGCTATAAAAGTTTTAGTTGCTTTTTTTTAATAGCCCAATCTTTCATTTTTTCTATCGAAACAGTAGGAGTAGAGGCAATTTAAAATTCATCTACAACAGGTAATAATTCGTAATGATTAATTATTGTATCAGCAATAGCTTTTGTAACATTTATTTTATTAGTTAATAAACTTTGTATATCAGCCAAATTATTAATAAAACAATATTCAATCAATATCGCTGACATTCGAGTACTATTTAGCACATATAAATCTTTTCTTTGTTTCGCTCCTCTATTTCTCAATTTTAGCACATCAGCAATAATCGTGCTTAATTTTGCAGCTAGGGTGACATTATCATAATAAAGCACTTCAACCCCGGTTGCTACATTTTTTGCACTATTAATATGCAGACTTATAAATAAATCAGCATCGGTAGCATTCGCTTTCCTACAACGATCTCCCAAAGCTAATGTTACTTGATTAGTAGATCGACTTAAATAAATTTGAATACCTCTTTGCTCTAGCTCATTTTTTAGTAAATTAGCAAGTTCTGTTACAAGTACTGCTTCGTGATAACCACAACCAATGGCGCCAGGATCCCTACCACCATGACCTGCATCTAAAAAAATTTTCATTATTTAATCTCCTTTTTACTCGTCGCAATTTTGGTTCCTTGCATAGCAGCAATAATTGCTGTAATTAGTTCTTGCTTTAAATCATTGGCAGTCACCGCAAAATAATAGGCAAGACCAATAATTGATAATAAAATTACATATTGATAAATTTGATAAACCTTGTCATCTGCCATATTTTAAACCGTCCCGAAATAAAGAGTAATCATCGAACTAATAAGAATTGTTATGCCGCCTAATAATCCGGCAACAATATATTTAACTGCGTGTTCCTTCACGTTTTCAAGCATCTCTTGGGGTCTATTATCTATTTGCGAAAATCGTTCTTTAAAGTTTCCAACATCTTTTACAATATGTGTAAAACTTTCTCCTAGAATTACTATAGTCTCGTGAATATCATCAATCTTTTGTCCCATATTTTCTTGGACTTTCTCGATGATTTCTACTCGTGCGGCTGTAGCCTTTTCCACTCCGTATAATTCTATAAGCATATTGTCTTGTTTGTCCACTCTTACCCCTCCTTTAATACAAAAGACCATTAAACTATAACTACTTTAATTACATTGTTTTTGCCTATCTCTATAACTTTAAACTTAGTTTTTGTTTCAGACTTCGTTGCAAATCCTTGATTATTTGGGAAACAATAATCATCTAGTTCGCAACTACCATCACTCTTAACATACAATTTACCTACCATTCCTACTGGATCAAATTCTTTACGATCCTCTCTTGAAACATAATCCATCGAGTTATCCCAATTTTCATTAATTATCGGACCATAATAACTTGTTTCCACTTCTTTTTCTTCTTTCTCATTTGTCTGTGGATTAAATATGACTTTCAATTCAGTCATTGTTTGATTAGCATATTTGATACGACCAAAATCATCAGTAACATATTTACCTTTCCATCTATCCGCATAATCATCACCAATAACAGAAGCAGTCGAAGAAATAATTCCCAATATATAATCATCTGTTTCAGTTGCTATACGTATTTTTCCTTTTGATAAAGTTACAAACAATCCTACTCTGTCTTCGTTATTTGGATTTTCATCAGCCCATTCAAAATATTCTGCATAGTCTGCTCCAGATGAGGAATATGATCCATCTGCATAAGTTTTCCCGTTAAATAGAACTTTAAAAGCATTTCCGGGGGAATTCTCATCTACCCCATTACCGATTATTAGAGCTTCACCATCTGCATTATAATCTGACAACGATTGTGTAGAAGCTATATTAGCTCTACCTATAACATGTCCACAATAATTTGACGCAGTTGTGCTATATCCTGCTACATGACTATAATTACCCGAAGCGGTTGTGCCAGATCCTTCTGCATGACTACACGAACCCGAAGCGGTTGTGTTATATCCTTCTGCATGACTACCAGTACCCGAAGCGGTTGTGCCAGATCCTTCTGAATGACTATGAGAACCCGAAGCGGTTGTGTTATATCCTTCTGCATGACTACACGAACTCGAAGCGGTTGTGTTATATCCTTCTGCATGACTACACGAATTCGAAGCGGTTGTGTTCCGTCCTTCTGCATGACTATAATTACCCGAAGCTTCATTAGTGGTAGAATTAAATATTGTAGACAAATCACCAGTTCCTTCTTTTCCAACTCCTGAACCACCTGGACCTGCTGGACCTATATCACCTTTTGGTCCTTGTAAACCTTGTTCTCCTGTATCACCTTTTGGTCCCTGTGCACCTGTATCTCCTGTATCACCTTTTGGTCCTTGTAAACCTTGTTCTCCTGTATCTCCTTTTGGTCCTTGTAAACCTTGTTCTCCTGTATCTCCTTTTGGTCCTTGTAAACCTTGTTCTCCTATATCWCCTTTTGGTCCYTGTAAACCTTGTTCTCCTGTATCACCTTTTGGTCCCTGTGCACCTGTATCTCCTATGTCTCCTTTTGGTCCCTGTGCACCTGTATCTCCTATATCACCTTTTGGTCCCTGTGCACCTGTATCTCCTATGTCTCCTTTTGGTCCCTGTGCACCTGTATCTCCTATATCWCCTTTTGGTCCCTGTGCACCTGTATCTCCTATGTCTCCTTTTGGTCCCTTATCACCTTTCGGACCTGCTGGGCCTAGCAAACCTCTATTACCTTGCAAACCTTGTGGACCTATATCTCCTTTTAGTCCTTGTTCACCTGTATCCCCTTTTGGTCCCACTGGACCTTGCGTTCCAATAGCTTTAGAAAAATTAGTAATAAATACAAAGGCAGTATTCCCTTTTACAAACAAATTTGCATTATTGGCATCATTAGGATCAATAGTATTAATTAGGACAAACTCACCTATACTAACTTCTACATTAACATAATCTGCATTCATTTGCTCAACTGACAGATAAATTTTCTTAATCTTAAACGGGTTACCTGTGTCTCCTTTTGGACCTTTTGGACCCATTTCTCCTGTATCCCCTTTTGGACCTTGGATTCCTGTTGTATCAGATAAAATAGTAACAAATGTAAATCCAATATTTCCTTTAATAAATAATTTTGCATTATCTTCATGACTGGGATCTGAGGTTAGTATAATAGCAAATTCACCCATATTTACCGATCTATTTACATAATCTCCATTCATTTGCTCAATAGACTGATAAATTTTCTTAATCTTAAACGGTTCACCAAGATCACCTTTATTACCTTGTAAACCTCGTGGTCCTGTTTCTCCAGTATCACCCTTAGGACCCATTTCTCCTTGYGGYCCTTGTAAACCTTGTGGTCCTGTTTCTCCAGCATCACCCTTAGGACCCATTTCTCCTTGYGGCCCTTGTAAACCTTGTGGTCCTGTTTCTCCAGCATCACCCTTAGGACCCATTTCTCCTTGCGGCCCTTGYAAACCTTGTRGTCCTGTTTCTCCAGCATCACCCTTAGGACCYATTTCTCCTTGYGGCCCTTGCAAACCTTGTGGTCCTGTTTCTCCAGCATCACCCTTAGGACCCATTTCTCCTTGYGGCCCTTGYAAACCTTGTGGTCCTGTTTCTCCAGCATCACCCTTAGGACCCATTTCTCCTTGTGGCCCCTGAATGCCTTGATCTCCATTATTTCCAGAGCTAGGAGACAAACATACTTTAACTTCGGTATTACTTAATACCTCCATTATGTACATACTACTTCTCTCAGCAGAATTTACAGCAAGTCCATCGTTATTACTTAAACAATACTTACCCGCAACACAAGTTCCATTTTGTTTCACTGTTGCAATACCCAACATTGCAATTTTGGCACATTTTTGTCCCACATTATCAAGTGCATTTCCTGTTATCATTGCAGTATCAACCACAACTCCAAAAATATCAGTTGAAGAAGTCGATTTTACTAACTTATTATTTTGCAATGAGACTATTAACCCTAATCTATTTTCATTATTTGGATTACCATCRGCCCACTCAAAATAATTAGCGATAGCAGAATATTTTGAATTATACCCACCAGCAAAAGTATCTCCATTAAACAAAACTTTGAATGCATTACTTCTTGCTTGTTCTGTTCCGTTACCAATAACAAAAGCTTCTCCATTCAATGCATATTCCTCAGCCGATTTAGTAGATTCTATATTGTACATTCCTATAGCAGTACTAGCAAAATTATGGGCAACTGTACCTAAATTTTGACTATGACTTGCAACGCCTGAAGCTGTTGTATTTTTACCTTGGCTATAAGAATACATCGCTAAAGCCTTTGTRTTATAACCAAAACTATTAGAATAGTTAGCCTTAGCCAATGTATTAAAACCTTGACTAAAAGAATTTTCGCCCTCTGCAATAGTCTCACAACCAAAACTAGCACTATAAGATCCCATACTAACTGTATTATAACCAAAACTGCTACTAGCTAAGCCGAGTGCAGTCGTGTCAAAACCTGTTGCAAAAGCATATTGATTACTTGCAGTAGTGCTTTTACCAAATGCACTAGAATAATCTGAAGTAGCTGTAGTATCTCGCCCTTGACTGAAACTTGATTCACCACTTGATAAACAATTTTGACCAGAACTAAAACTATACTTTCCACTCGCTTCAGTATTATAACCGTGACTACTACTAGCCTCTGCACTTGCAATTGTACTCATACCTGTTGCGAAAGCACAATTACCTGTTGCTTTGTTTCTTAAAATCCCTTCATAAGAGTTAAAAATCTCACCTTTATTATTTCCGCCTCCAAAATCAATTTCACCAACTCCTTTACCAGGATCACCTTTAGGACCTTGAATTCCAGCTACTCTTGACAAATTCGTCACAAAACTAAATCCGTTAATACTTTTAATAAATAATTTTGCATTATCTGCATCAGTTGGATCCACAGTATTTATCATAACTAATTCTCCAAGTGCAACATTATTATTTGAAAAATCAGCATTCATTTGCTCAGCAGTTAGATAAATTGCTTTAATTTTAAACGGCTCTCCCTGATCTCCGCGTAAACCTTGTTCACCTTGTGGTCCGACTTCGCCTTGTGGTCCTTCTTTCCCTACTGTTTCTGATAATTTAACAATAAAACTAAAATCACTAGTACTTTTTATAAATAGCTTTGAATGGTCTGGATTCAACTGATCCACGCAATCTATAACAACAAATTCTCCTATTTCAACATCTTTATTAACATAATCAGCATTCATTTGTTCTATAGTTTTGTACATTTTCTTAATTTTAAATGACTCTCCAGCAATCCCCTGTGGTCCGATTTCACCTTGTATACCTTGTGGCCCTGTTTCTCCAGTATCACCCTTAGGACCCGTTTCTCCTTGTGGACCTTGTAAACCTTGTAGACCAACCTCACCTTTTTCACCCTGTGGTCCTATTTCTCCAATATCACCTTTAGGACCCATTTCTCCTTGCGGTCCTTGTATACCTTGTGGCCCTGTTTCTCCAGTATCACCCTTAGGACCCGTTTCTCCTTGTGGACCTTGTAAACCTTGTAGGCCAACCTCACCTTTCTCACCCTGTGGTCCTGTTTCTCCAATATCACCTTTAGGACCCATTTCTCCTTGCGGTCCTTGTATACCTTGTGGCCCAACCTCACCTTTTTCACCCTTTGGTCCGATTTCACCTTGTATACCTTGTGGTCCGATTAATCCACTATCTCCTTTATCGCCTTTATCTCCTTTATTACCCTGGTCACCTTTTATACCTTGGTCACCCTTTTCGCCAGGATCACCTTTGTCTCCTTTATCACCTTTATTACCCTGATCACCTTTTATACCTTGGTCACCCTTTTCGCCAGGATCACCTTTATCTCCTTTATCACCTTTATTACCCTGATCACCTTTTATACCTTGGTCACCCTTTTCGCCGGGATCGCCTTTATCTCCTTGATCACCTTTATTACCCTGATCACCTTTTATACCTTGGTCACCCTTTTCGCCAGGATCACCTTTGTCTCCTTTATCACCCTGATCACCTTTTATACCTTGGTCACCCTTTTCACCAGGATCGCCTTTATCTCCTTGATCACCTTTATTACCCTGATCACCTTTTACACCTTGATCTCCCTTAGCTCCGGATTCACCTTTTGGACCTTGTGTCCCTACTTCTCCCTGTGGTCCTGCTGGTCCTACTTCTCCCTGTGGGCCTACTGGTCCTACTTCTCCCTGTGGTCCTGCTGGTCCTACTTCTCCCTGTGGTCCTACTGATCCTACTTCTCCCTGTGGTCCTACTGATCCTACTTCTCCCTGTGGTCCTACTGGGCCTATTTCTCCCTGTGGGCCTACTGGTCCTACTTCTCCCTGTGGTCCTGCTGGTCCTACTTCTCCCTGTGGTCCTACTGGGCCTATTTCTCCCTGTGGGCCTACTGGTCCTACTTCTCCCTGTGGTCCTGCTGGTCCTACTTCTCCCTGTGGTCCTGCTGGTCCTACTTCTCCCTGTGGTCCTGCTGGTCCTACTTCTCCCTGTGGGCCTACTGGTCCTACTTCTCCCTGTGGTCCTACTGATCCTACTTCTCCCTGTGGTCCTGCTGGTCCTACTTCTCCCTGTGGGCCTGCTTGTCCTATTTCTCCCTGTGGTCCTGCTGGGCCTGCTGGTCCTACTTCTCCTTTTGGACCTTGAATACCAGTTCCACCAGATAAATCAGTGATAAACATAAAGCTAGTGCTACCTTTAACAAACAACTTCGCATCATCAACATCATTAGAGTTAACTGTATTTATAATAACAAATTCACCTAGTTTAACATTTTCACTATCATAGTCTTCATTCATTTGTTTCACGGATTCATAAATCTTTTTAATCTTAAATGGTTCTCCGGCATCACCTTTTTCTCCTTGAATACCTTGATCGCCTTTTTTACCCTGTGGACCCGCTATACCTTGTGGACCTTGTGGACCTTGTGGGCCCTGATCACCCTTCGAACCAACTGCCCCAGCATCRCCTTTATCGCCTTTATCACCTTTTGGACCTGCTGAACCTATCTCACCTTGTAGTCCAGGGTCACCTTTTGGACCAACTGCTCCATCTTCACCTTTCAAACCTTGTGGTCCTTGAATACCAGTTCCACCAGATAAATCAGTAATAAACATAAAATTAGTATTGCCTTTTATAAACAATTTTGAATTATCTGCATCATTTATATCCAGAGTGTTTATGATAACAAATGAACCTATTTCAATTGTGTTATTAACATAATCTGCATTCATTTGCTTCACAGATTCATAAATTTTTTTAATTTTAAACGGCTTCCCCGCATCACCTTTATCTCCTTTAGGACCCGTTTCACCTTGTGGTCCTTGGTCACCTTTTATACCTTGGTCACCTTTATCTCCTTTAGGACCCACTTCACCTTGTGGTCCTTGGTCACCTTTTGTACCTTGGTCACCTTTATCTCCTTTGTCCCCCTGATCACCTTTATCTCCTTGATCACCTTTTATACCTTGGTCACCTTTATCTCCTTTGTCCCCTTGATCACCTTTATCTCCTTGATCACCTTTTATACCTTGGTCACCTTTATCTCCTTTAGGACCTGGTATTTCAGCATTCTCACTGATCTGCTTTTTTAAATGCAAGTCATTTTCTAATAACTGCCCATAAACTTGATTAAATGATTCAGCATAATGCTTATCTCCTGCTTGAAGTTCTATAACTTTTTCATGAAACATAAATAAATCCCCCTTCTTATCTTAAATAGCCCCAATACATAAATATTGATTATTATCTACTAAAAAAGCAACAACGTCACCCACTTCTAATTCTAATTCAATAGCATTTTTTAACTTTGTATATTCAGCTTCACTGGGTTCACTTTCACCATGAAACTTTACCTTAATCTTTTTACCGACTTCCACTACAGTAGCATATTTAATTTTCAAATTTTTTCCTCCTTTTTGGTATAAAAATGCAAAAGTTGGTCATAATAATTCATGCGCAACAATCTTTTTAGGTAAGAAAACATTGGTTAATTTAAATCAATAACTTGCTGTAATGTATGTGACATCACTCCACCTGTTGAACATTCTATACTATATTCAGTTTCTATAAAGTTACCTTGAATGCCATTTAAATTCAAATAAACTATATTATAGTCTGTATGACATGGATTTATCGCGGTTTTAATATTTACTATGTGATATGCATTCGAAATCTCACTAGCTTGTTTTTTGCATAAATCAACCAATGTTGAAACATCCGGTGCATCTGTTACTGCTTCTACATGAACATTTATTGGTCGATTAAATGTCGAAATAGGTGATTGAGGATTTGCATTCTCCCATCTACCTATTAATTCAGAACTCTCTGGATTATTAACGTATTTGATGAATACATTTGGCAAATCAAACATGTCTAAATCACTTATTACATCTTCGTATATTATTGAATTTTCATCCGATTCATCATATATGATTTCCACTGGTTTGTCTTGTGGCAGGATAAAGGGCTCTGCATAGTAATCGCCCATTACGTCCATGCAAATAGAGCGATAATTTATAGAAGCTAATAAATCATTAATGATAGTAATATAGCTGGTTCCAATTTCCCATTCTCTTTGTACCGAAGTATTTTTATTTTTGTTTTTGGCGGTAAATTTTACATTTGAGATGACCTCTTGAACCATTCTTGTTACTTGACTTATAACATTTGTACCCTTTTCTAGCACATAACGTTTTGTTGTCTTATATGCCTGCAAATACCAAAGTGTGCTATAACAAGTAATTGTTGTTTCAAATAAATGAGGACTTATAATGTGTTTTGGAGTTGCTATTAAGTAGCTCCCTAAAATACTTTCCTCATTATCTAATACATGAGTAATTCTAATTAAATTATTGATATTAATTTGTTCGTCTATTAAACCAAGATCTGAGAACCTAATATCGAAACTCGATTTAAGCGTTGAAAGTGCATCATGAGTAATACTTGCACTTTCAACGTTTTTCAATTCTTTAATAACCTGCCTTTTTTTATCTAGAAGATGATATTTAAAATATTCTACTTTATTCATGAGATTCCTCTTTCACCTCTGTTTCAACATAAGATAACTTAACCGTATGCCACCAAGGATTTGCATAATTATCAGAAATTAAAGTTACATACGCTGACAACTTCTTTCCTCTGTTATCACGAATCCAACAAAGCTTACCAGCATCAATAATCTTAATTAAATTTTCCGCGTCTTTGTCCACAAGATGTGCAGTAATAACACCCGTCTCATACATTAATCCATTAGTATAAACTACTGGCAACTTAGAACCTGCAAATTTCTTTATTACCTGAGTTGTTATCTTATTTGTATCCACACTCGAATGATTCAAAGGAATACTAGTGTCACTCTCAACATCAGTCAAAGTCAAAAGAGGTAACTTGATCATAATAGATACCGGCATTGACTCCGCATAAGAATTATCAGAATAAACATACCGTCCTTTGTAAGTAGAATAGCCATTCATCGGAGTATTATCAGTAAATTCTCCCTCTTCTGGCAATCCATCTGAAATTTGTATCCATTTACTTTCCTCTTTTCTAAAAAGTTGCATACGCGAAAAAACTCCATCTGCATCCTCTAAATCTTCTCCAGCCTTAATCCAAGAAATTAACACTTGAACTTGTTCACCCATCCCCGAAGAAGCAAGTCTTAATGCCGGAGCTGGCATCAAAGGAAATATAACTTCAAAAGAATGTGATGCATAATTAGACCAAATACTATACTTATTTTGAATAGCAAGCTCAATCGTATAACTACGATTATTAATAAAAATATAATCTATATTATATGTCATCTCTTCAGATGGACGCGTAACATCTTCAAATATTTCCCCATTACTTGATACCCTAACTTTAAAAGCTTTTTGATCTTCTTGAGTATCCCACTTTAAGCTAATTTTTGAGGTGGCATAGACATCTTCAACTTCCAGTAAAGTAGGTGCTAAAGGGGCTCCAAACCCTTCAAAGGTAACTGATTTAGATACAAATACGGTTTTATCTTGACCACTAGGATTATTCCATACAGTTAAGGTAATCGTATTTATACCTGCAATACAAGTATTCGGAGGAAGAGTCAAACTTCTATCAATTGTACCACTATAAATCTTCTTTCCTATCTTCAACTCCCATTCAGTTACAAACTCATTCGTTGCAAAAGTAATTAAAATAGGTTGTTCAATATTTTGATTAATATTGGATGGCTCTAAAGAAGTAATAACAGGCATATTAGCAACAGATAAATTAATTTTTTCTATATATGCATTTTCTTCTGCAGGCTCTGTATTCATCATAAAGGGTATAATTTTAAAAGTATTTAGACCTAATTTTAAGAATTTTGGCTTAGGGGTATACACAGTATTTGAAGTTTCTGCAATTGGATAAGTCATATTATTGATGTATAATCGATACATATTCGCATTAGCTGACTCCCATTGCATTTCAATAGACTCATCTTTATTCGTCGAAGACAAAGAAAAACTAGTTATCATTGGTATATTTTGGATCACATTGACTTCTTTTGTTGACATTCTATCCTCTCCTTGCTGCTGTTTTTAAGCCATTTGGCAATGCATCAACTCGCTGAATTAACTGAGATAAAAGCTCCTCAATTCTCGAATTGTCGACAATCATATTATTATTTTGATTAACCGTATTATTTACGGAAGCTTTATTATAAGAATTAGCTTCCTCTTTAGTCAAAACTCTCTCTCCTTCATGCAGCTCTGCAATATATCCATCAAAAGGTACATAAGACAAACCACTTTTATGAGAGCCATTGGTTTTCATCTTTTTTTCACTCTTTTCCCAAAAACGAAGCTTATCTAATAACCAATCTGTTTTGTCACTGACCCATGAAACCACTTTTCTAAAACTATCATACATATATCCAACTTTGTCACATACATTCTGAATGCCTGAGGTTAGACTTTTAAATAAATTTCCTAATTCTTTCCATAAAAGTGCACTAATCTCTTTACCATCTTTGGCTAAAACATCAAAAAAGCTTGATACCAGATTTACAAAATTGGATACAAGAGGTTCCAAAAATTCAAACAATCCTTTACCAGCTTCCCATAATTCAGAGAACATGTTAGCTCCAATTTCGCCTAAAAAATCAAATAAAGATGCAATAGAATCAACGCAACCAGATGCAAAAGACTTAAGAAGTTCAAATAATTCTTTGCCGGATTCCCATAACCCCGAAAAGATCTTATCGCCATGCCCTCCTAAAAAATCAAAGACGGCTACAATAGCATTGACACAGGCTGTAGCAAAAGGTTCAAGAAGTTCAAATAATTCTTTACCAGCTTCCCACAATCCTGCAAAGATTTTATCGCCAGTTTCACCTAAAAATCCCAATAAAGCTGCAATGGCATCTATACAAATGTTTGCAATAGCTTCCAATCGTTCAAAGAATGACTCTGCAATTTCTCGTAGCTTAGAAAATATTGCATCAGCATGTTCTCCGAAGAAATCAAACAATGCCACCATCGCATCTATACAGATATTTGCAATAGCTTCTACTCGTTCGAAGAATGACTCTGCTATTTCTCGTAGCTTCGAAAATATTGCATCAGCATGTTCTCTGAAGAAATCAAACAATGCCACCATCGCATCTATACAAGCAGTTGCAATAGCTTCCACCCGTTCGAAGAATGACTCTGCTATTTCTCGTAGTTTCGAAAATATTGCATCAGCATGTTCTCCGAAGAAATCAAACAATGCCACCATCGCATCTATACAGATATTTGCAATAGCTTCCACCCGTTCGAAGAATGACTCTGCTATTTCTCGTAGTTTCGAAAATATTGCATCAGCATGTTCTCTGAAGAAATCAAACAATGCCACCATCGCATCTATACAGATATTTGCAATAGCTTCCACCCGTTCGAAGAATGACTCTGCTATTTCTCGTAGCTTCGAAAATATTGCATCAGCATGTTCTCTGAAGAAATCAAACAATGCCACCATCGCATCTATACAGATATTTGCAATAGCTTCCACCCGTTCGAAGAATGACTCTGCTATTTCTCGTAGTTTCGAAAATATTGCATCAGCATGTTCTCTAAAGAAATCAAACAATGCCACCATCGCATCTATACAGATATTTGCAATAGCTTCCACCCGTTCGAAGAATGACTCTGCTATTTCTCGTAGTTTCGAAAATATTGCATCAGCATGTTCTCTAAAGAAATCAAACAATGCCACCATCGCATCTATACAGATATTTGCAATAGCTTCTACTCGTTCGAAGAATGACTCTGCTATTTCTCGTAGCTTCGAAAATATTGCATCAGCATGTTCTCTGAAGAAATCAAACAATGCCACCATCGCATCTATACAGATATTTGCAATAGCTTCTACTCGTTCGAAGAATGACTCGGCTATTTCTCGTAGTTTCGAAAATATTGCATCAGCATGTTCTCTGAAGAAATCAAACAATGCCACCATCGCATCTATACAAACAGTTGCAATAGCTTCCACCCGTTCGAAGAATGACTCTGCTATTTCTCGTAGTTTCGAAAATATTGCATCAGCATGTTCTCTGAAGAAATCAAACAATGCCACCATCGCATCTATACAGATATTTGCAATAGATTGAATGAACTCAAATATTGACTTGGCACTCTCCCATACAGCTGTAAAAGTACTTATTGCATTTTCTAAAAACGAAGCAAAACCTGCTATGATGGCATCTATACAAACATCTGCAATAGATTGAATAAACTCAAATATTGATTTAGCACTCTCCCATACAGCTGTAAAAGTACTTATTGCATTTTCTAAAAACGAAGCAAAACCTGCTATAACAGCATTTATACAAACATCTGCAATAGATTGAATAAACTCAAATATTGATTTAGCACTCTCCCATACAGCTGTAAAAGTACTTATTGCATTTTCTAAAAACAAAGCAAAACCTGCTATAACAGCATTTATACAAACATCTGCAGTAGATTCAATGAACTCGAATATTGACTTAGCACTCTCCCATACAGCTGTAAAAACGCTAATAACAAACTCTTTGACTTTATTAAAACCTTCAATAAAATTATCTATAAAAGCCTCAATAATAGGAGCTGCTTGTGTTATAAAATCGATGATCACAGGCATAATTGCATTAAAAACTTCAATAACTTTAAGCAATATCTCTCCAAACACTTCAAACAGAAAATTTTGAACCTTTAAAAATCCTGCAATAATATCTTGAACCAAATCGCTTACAACAGGCATAATATTACTTACTAGCGTATTAACAATTGGCATAATCGCATCAAAAAACGCTTTAATATTTTCCCAAGCCTCAGAAAAAGCTGCAGAGAATTTTTCCTTCAACTGTGAAATCACAAGCGTAAAGTTCTCAATAAAACTATTAATAATATTTCTAGTACCTTCCATAAAATCCATAACTACCGGAGTAATACCATTAAAAGTATCTTCAAATTTTTCTCCAAGACTTTTTACAACATCAATAATACCTAAGACAAAAGATGACACGCTTCCAAAAACATCAGATGCTACTTGCTTAATTGGACCTAACAGCTCTATAAAACCAACTATAGCTGACTCTGCTTTGTTAAAAACTCCTTCAACAAATTTTTCAATCTCAGGAGCTTTCTCATGAAGATAATTTACCATTTTCTCTAACACAGGCAATAATAATTCTCCAATAGGAATTAATACTGAAGTCTCAATAATACGTTGAAGACCCGAAAAAGCAGACCCAATAGAATCATACTTTTGAGTCATATCCTCCATTGCAGTACCAGTCTTACTGATACCTCCTTCAGTATTTAAAAGCGCCAATGCAGCATCACGCCCCATATCCTCAAACATCGTACCCATAAGCTGAACACCTATTTGATTTTGCGCTAACGGATCTTCAATAGCCATTAATTGCGCAACAATAGTATCCATGGCTATTGCAGCAGCATCTCCACCCTTCATAAGCTCCTGCTGGAGAGCCACACCAGCTTCCTGAGTATTTCCCAAAAAAGCTAAAACATGCTCATCACTCATTTCAGTTAATAATCTAAGAGACATTTCTTTGATAGAATCGCCCATTTTGTCAATATCATATACACCAACTTTTGCCGCATTAGACATCATGTTAAATGAATCTTCTGCAGTATATCCTAATTGAGAGAAGAACTCTGAATACTCATTCATAGAATCTGCAAGATTTTGATTCTTATCAAGACCATTTTGTGCTCCTTGAGCTAACAATTCAAAAGCCTCATCAGATGTAACTCCGAACTTTTTCATCATAATATCTACTGCATTAACTGACGCATTTACATCCATCTCAAAAACTTCAGATAACTTCATCGCACTTTTAGTGGCATCTTCTAAAGCAATGCCACTTAGCCCCGTTTGAGATTCAACAGTCCCCATAACAGTAGCGATCTCTTCGAAACTTTCACCCAAGTTAGCATTATAAATATTTTTTATTGATGAAGAAAAGCCCTCCATCTCTTCATTGGTAGCACCTGTTTGATTTTGCAGCTTTGTCATGGCTCCACTTAGCTCATCTGCAGCAGAAACACCCTTTACAACCCCTGCTCCAACTCCAGCTACAATCGCTCCACCAACTGCCATTGCCGCTGTCCCTAGCGCATTAAACCCCTTTGCAACTTTCCCAGCAATTTCCGTTGTAGATTCTAAAGCTTTATTCGCCTTATCATTATCTACGAAAATTTCACCAAATATCTGAAATATACTGGCCATTACGCTCGACCTCCTTTTCTAAAAGAGTTTTTTTAAATCCGATAAAATATCCATAACTTCTTCTTGTGTTGGAATGTCTACGGCTTTAAATCTCCTCTCGAAATCGGTAAAGCTCT
>NZ_ABEQ01000008.3 GCF_000171335.1 Candidatus Epulonipiscium viviparus | reverse complement strand
GCCTAAAATGGCCGTTGATTTATCTGCGGAAACAACTAACCAGCAATAAAAATTGCCTTGTGATAATCTATAAAAATCACCTAATTGAATAACATCCTGATATTTTTTGAAAAAGGTGATCTGTTCCTTAACCTGTTCTAATTCGGCGGCAGAAATTTTATTTAAATCTAGTTCATAGCCAAAGGTTCCAAAATAAGCGACATCTGCACGCATTTTTAAACTAGTGACTCTATCTACTTGGTGATTTGGAACTGCAGCAACATGGCTACCCATCGATACAATAGGATATAGCATAGATGTGCCATATTGGATGTGTAATCTCTCGACAGCATCTGTATTGTCGGAAGCCCAGGCCTGGGGAGCATAATATAGCATTCCGGCATCAAATCGGGCACCTCCAGATGCGCAAGATTCAAACAATATCTCTGGAAATCTAGCAATTAGTCTATCGTATAAGCTATATACCCCCAAAATATATCGATGGAAGAATTCTTTTTGGCAAGCAGCAGTTAGTGAGTGGCTAAATGCTTCTGTAATATTGCGATTCATGTCCCAYTTGATATATGCAATATTGGCGGTATCAATAATTTCGCACATTTTATTAAAGATACAGTCTACCACTTCGGTTCTACTAAAATCCAATACATATTGATTTCTACCATACGAGGATTTTCTATTTGGCGTTGCGATAGCATAGTCTGGATGAGTAGCATAAAGTTCGCTAATTTCATTAACCATCTCTGGTTCGAACCACAATCCAAAATCTAATCCCATAGCATTAATTTTTTCGGAGAGTCCTTTGATACCGTTTGGCAATTTTTCTAAATATACCGACCAATCTCCTAATGAAGTGGAATCGTTATCTCGTTTTCCGAACCACCCATCGTCGAGTACAAATAGTTCGATTCCGGCAGCTTTTGCAGTTGCTGCAATTTTCAAAATGCTTTCTTCGTTAAAGTCAAAATATGTTGCCTCCCAATTATTAATTAAGATAGGACGACTTTTTTGTTTGTACTTGCCACGCATTAGATTATTTCTAAACAAATTGTGAAAATTTTGACTCATTTTATTTAGACCCGAATCGCTATAGACCAGAACGGCTTCTGGGGTRTCAAACTTTTCGCCAGCCAATAATGTCCAATTGAATTCGAACGGATTAATGCCCATCAAAACACGAGTAACATCATACGCATCTACTTCCACTTGGGCTAAAAAGTTGCCACTATAAATTAAAGTGAATCCATACGCTTCTCCAGCAGTTTCAGTAGTTTGGGGGCGTTTGAGTGCAATAAAAGGATTGTGCATAGCRCTGCTGGCACCTCGACTGCTAGCAACAGACTGAATACCCGAAGTAATTTTACGAGTAGAGATATGACGTTCTCGAGCCCAAGCTCCATCTAAAGTAATCATTTCAAAATTACTATCATATAAATCGAGACTAGCGGACATTGCGCGTTCTATTCTTAAAGGCTTTGTAGAGATATTGATAAACGCAGTACTGCGAACTATTGCCGCTATATCAGAAAATACATGATAACGTAAAAGTACTTTTAAGCCGATCACATCATCTTGTAAAGTGATCTCCAAAGTTTCAACGTTATTACCATAAGTGGATGGTAGACCTGTAATAGCATCTTTTCCATTTTTTATGATGTGAGATTTGTAAACAAGGTCTGTAATAGAACTACCGTTATCGGCAACAACTTGATACGCAGGATCACGATAATCGCCTGTACCATAGCTTGGATATTCTTGTTTTAGGACCTCCAACGAAAAATCGAGATCACCTTTAAAGACACACGGAGCAAGACTGGTGCCCTTTTCTACTAACAAATGATCGAAGTCATCACGATGTCTAATCTTTTTTCCAAAGTATAATTGTCCAAGATGATTATTTTTTAAAATCTTAATTATATAACTCACATCATCATTATAAATATGAAAAGTGTTATTACTAAACTGAATCACAGTAATCAATCCCTTCGTTGTTAAAAATAAAAAGACCACAGTATGTTGTGATCTTAGATTAAATTAATGGTTGAATGCTTCATTAGTGTGAATGAAACTACAAATAGTATAGCAGAAATATGCAAATAATGTATACCCCCATCCCATACCAATTGTGTAAACCCATACGTGGTTACTGCATAAGCAATATCTTCACGATATAATCCTGCAATGACCTGAGTGTTTAGATTGTGTTCTAGCATAGCTTTAATATATCCTTGTTTGCGTTCAATAGAAGATAGTCTATCATCGCCTGCTACATGCAAAATATTGGTATGACCATAAGAGATTAAATGTTTTGTTGCTATATATCCTCCTAAAATATTATCGGTGTTAACTACTTTAATTTTGTTGTGCGTATCCTCTGTAAGAGTAATTTGGTCAATTAATACTATATTATATTTTTGAGCGAGTTCTTGTAATATTTGAAGTTGATATGGAAATCCGATAAAAATTCCACCTGCAATAATTCTTGAAGTAAAATAATCTTCGATTAGATCGTATTCTTGTGGGGTGTTGATAATGTTAACTAAAGCAGTGTGATTATATTCCTTATGTATCAAGGGATTAAAAAAACATAAAAATTCATTTTATGAGAACATTTCGCGAAACGCGTGTTTTGCGAAATGTTTAGCTTCACAACTAGTCCTAATTTTAAGCACAAAAAAAGCGAGAATTTTCTCTCGCGTATATTTTGCTTTAAAACAATTTTCTAAATATATTATCGAAATTGTTACTCTCAATACCATTAATACTTTTAAGGTCCTCAAACTTCATTCCGGCATAATTTACTCGTAGACATAAAGTTCTTTTGCACTGGTTAATAATATTTTTCTTGATTTGAATGCTATCAATTTCTCCTAACTTAATAATTGCTATGCGTTTGACTAATATTCCTCTAGATAAATAGAGCATTGTGTTAGACATACCATAAAATGTAGTATTATATATTAGCTTATGTGTAGGACTTATTCTTTTCTTTTCATCTACAAAATCAAATTCTGAAAAAAAGGTGTAAATTACGCCAAAAACTTCATTAAACGGTAAAATAGGAAATATAACATTGATTTTCTCATCTGCTTCATCTACTCCTATTATACTAATCGAAATTGTAGCTTTATTAAATAACCTAAAAATGGGAGTTTGACTAATATGAACTGCTGATATTCTTTCTTTATTAATTATTCCACTTTGAGTATTTAGTAGTCCTGAATGTACAGTTATAATTTCTTCTTGTTGATCTATTCTAAAATCATAGAATTTAACTAGGTTCCATAAACAACTAAGCACCTTAATTAATATAATAAATAGCAACAAAGCTATAACCTGGGTCATAGGAGTATCTAATATTACTTCGAATCCAATATTATATCCCAGCACCAATAGTGATAATATAACACTGAGATTAACCACTAGTGTACTATAAGATAAAGAAAATAGCAAAAYTTCTTTTTTGTTCATTCTGTAAATAGCTTTTATCTTAGTCGATTCCTGGTTTCTTAATAAAGTTTTTTGTAGTTGTTGAATAATTTTACTACTAAGCACTAATTTTATATCTTCGCTTTGATTTTTAGTATATGTATTTATTGTATATAAACCCAATAGACGCTGCTTAAAAGTTCTTGTTATATCAATACTTGTAATGGAAATGAGAGGAATTTTAGTAATCTTCTTATTAAATACTCCGACCTCTATTTGCAACAAACCATTCTCTACATAAAATTTTTTGCTAATCCAAGTRCAAATTGTATAGATGCAACTTATAAAAAACAAAACTAAACTAGAATAAATAGCAATCTTACGAAAATCAAATAATGAGGCAAATACATARTATGATACGATATAACTTAGTACTGTAAATACTAAATTTCGAAAACTCTCTCTATATTTCATTCATTGTACCATCACTTTCTTTGCCTAAAAATGTTATAATAAATTCAGCAATCTCTCCGGCTTCTCTTGTCTTTACAGGTAATAAAGTGTGAACTACAGTAGTTGTAACAATACTAATAATTGCAAGCCCCATCCTATCTAAAATCGGATTGCTRATGGTCGTGATTTGCTGAACCCTTCTAATCGGAATTATAACAGTAACCACTTTAAAAAATCCTTTAGTATACATAATCCTCTCTTGGTTATAACTGTATCCCCAATATTTTGTGTTGCAAATTGYTTTTAKCCACATMAATACAAATATACCTATTATCAACATCAGTATATGTAGATTTGTTAGTTGTATTTTATCTAATATAAACTGATAGCTAACTAATAGTATTATTGATAGCATAATTGCAGTACTGGTATTTTTTATTAATAAATATCTTAACATCTGATTATTCATCATAATTCTCCTCTACCCTAAAATTACTTTTATTTAATTGACACACGTTACATTGTACTCGCTACATCTAATGTATTCAGACACCATATACTTTATTATTTATTATCAATATTTTATGTTTATTTTATATTGCAGTATATTTTTTTAAAGTTTTCAAACACCAGTGTCGATATGTATACTGAAGCTTATTTTTGTACTTAAATATATTTTAGGAGGGGTTATTTATGGCAATAAACTCAATTACAGGCTTTCAATCCTCTATTAACAATCCTCAAAATCAAAACATCAATAGAACAAGAGAACTTCAACGAGAACGCGAAGAAAGAAACGAAGAACTTTCAACCGGAAAAAAGGTTAATGAAGCAGCAGACAATCCTGCAGTTATGGCAATAGCCACTAAAATGGTATCAGCATATATTGGATTAAATGCACAAAGTAATAATATTGAATCCGAAATGAGTCGTTCTAATGTTGCTGATGGTGCTTTGAGTGATTCTCAAGCTACTTTATCTCGGATGAACGAACTTGCACTTCAAGCCAATAACGGAATTTTAACTGATGAAGATCGGTCCTATATTCAGATGGAAATGGATCAACTAGGGGAACAATTAGGATCAATTTCTAAAAATACAGAATTTAATACCAAAGCCGTATTCGATGAAGAAGGTATTGATTTCAGTGAAGATACTTTAGGTTCATTTAGTGTTGATGTGACAGATCCTAATGCACTTAGCCAAATTCGTGGAATGTCCTCTGCTGTTAGTTCGATGCAAGCCGAAGTAGGAGCAGACTACAATGCAAATGAATCAGAAGTAAGATCTAATAATATTACTGCAGAAAATACCATGGCTGCTGTTAGCCAAATGCAGGATACAGATTATGCCGAATCCACTAGTGCAATACTTAAAAACAATTTATTAGATCAATATAGGTTACAAATGCAAAGTCAAATGCAAACTCAAATGATAAATCAGATGAGCATTATGCTGTAATTTGAATCAACTTGTAAATTTGTAAATATATTTTTGTAAACGTACAGTAATTTACTAAATTATTTTAACTACTTCACCGATATATATATTAGATTTATGTACTAAGGTACAAAAAAGTTAGGAGGATAATTATGGCACTTGGTCTAAATTCCGATATGAATTATTCTATACAAAACAATGACAGAAATGCTGATCGTGCTACTGCACAAATTCGAGAAATTCAACAAAATCTCGAAGAGCGACGTCAAGAACAGGCCACCGCAGAAGCATTACCGCAATCAGCTAATATTCCCGCCGGACTCTCTGTAGGATCTAGAATGGTATCCGCTTATATTGGATTAACTGTTGAAACTTCAAATGTAGAAAGCCAAAACGAGAATTACACTTCTGATAATAGTGCTTTAAACACCACTCAAACCGCAACTAACACGGCTCAGAATTTTACATTAACTCAAAATAATATTTTAACTATTCAGCCACCCGAAGATACCACTAGTTTATATACTACCGAAGAAGAAGAAGATGCCTTGGCTTTATACGAAGACACTCCTTCTCCTCAAGAGGAACTAGAAGCTAGAATCATTGAAGCACGTGCAGAAAGAGAAGCAGAACAAGAAGCACTTACCAGTGAAAGAGAAGCAGAACTTAACGCACAACAAGCTGAAACATCTCAAGAAATTAGCGAAATGCAGGAAGAGACACTTGAAGAAAATATTAATGCTGAAAATATAGCTGCCACCGCTAATACTAATGCCACTACTGCAGCAACCAGTACAACATTAAAAACCAATTTATTAGATCAATATAGATTTCAAATGCAATCTCGTTGGCAAACTTCTGCTATGAACATGATGAATCAAATGTCTACTTTATTTAATGTTTAAGTTCAAGAAGGGCAGAACTTTTGCCCTTTTTTATAAAAAGCTTGTAAATACAGTATTCGATATATCTATTCCAAAATTTGTAAGATAAATATTTGTTTCATTTTCTATTAAAGCTTTTTCATTTTTCCATKTATTTATTTCATATCCATAAATTTCTTCAATATTTTTACCATACCTATTTTTAAAATCTTTTTTACATATTCCTCTAATCATTCTTAGTCCCAAAAACATAAATTCTTCCATACTCATTTTGTTTGTTATAACATCTTCTTCTTTTATAATATCTGTGCCGTGATCTATTCCTTGTATATATTTTTTCAAATCATCTGTGTTTGTATATCTTATATTATTTAAATATCCACTAGCACCCAACCCTACACCAATATATTCATCTAATGTCCAATAGAGAATATTGTGTTTACATTTATACCCATTTTTAGCCCAATTCGATATTTCATATTGAAAAAATCCATATGAACTTAATATTTCTTTTGCAGTAGCATACATTTGTCTATCTACATCTTCAGATGTAATTAAAAATAATCCATTCTTGTAATCATTATAGAGCTTTGTATTTTTTTCTAAAATCAGCGCATATGCTGAAATATGTGTAATAGGATACTGACTGACCCTTGCAAGAGTGCATTTCCAATCATGCAAAGTTTGAGACGGCAACGCAAACATTAAATCTGTATTTATATTTGTAATCCCTATGCCTAATAAATCATTAATGGTATTTTCCCAATCTTCAAAAGTGTGAATTCTGCCTATTTTTTTTAACAAATTATTGCACGAACTCTGTAATCCTAAACTGACTCTATTTATACTCGTATTTTTAATTATTTGCAAATGTGATTTAGTTAAAGTTCCCGGATTTACTTCTATTGTCCATTCTATATCTTTATCTAAAATAAAATTGTCTTCAATTACTTCACAAATTTTACTCAATAAATTTACCGATAAAGCAGTAGGAGTTCCACCACCTATAAAAATAGTATTGATTTTTCGTTTAACTTTCCTACTATATCTTTTTAATTCTTCAACTAAAGCACTGACATATACATCTTCTAACGAATTATCTGCAATTGATAAAAAATCACAATAATAACATTTTGATTGACAAAATGGTATGTGAACGTATAATCCTGTATTCATCGTCGCAACTCTTTTCATTTTCTTATTTATAAGTGTAGACATTTTTTTTTAATTATATGCAATTATGTTTAAAAAAATTTTTTCATGGTCATACTACAAAAAAAAACAGAAATGGAATAAAACCGTGAATAAAAATTATTTAGGATTTGTATTTGAATTAGGATTTAACATGGGAATCGCATCATGCCTAGAAGAAAAAATGAAAAACGAAGTTAAAATTCATCTTAAGGATGAATCTTATATACGATCTGCAGTATATTCAACTTATACAAAAGACATCACTGATGTTAACGAGCAAAATCTAATAAAGCAAAATATAGACTATCTGTTATTTAAAGGAATACTTTCTGGAAAAAATTTCTTTAAAGAATGGTTAAAAACCAAGGTTCATGATCGAGAATACAAATTGGAATATTTTCAAGCTAATTTTAAAAATGTATTTGGTCAATTCAATCAACAAGACCAAAAAGAGTATTTTATTAATTCTCTAGAAACTCAACTTCAAATAAAGTTAAATGTTACAGAACGAGAATCATTATTTTTTAAAGGACAAGTTTTACGTGCCGATACTATAATTTTAATTTCTGTCAGTCAAAAATACTATTTATGCGTAGTAGATAATGCCATTAGTATCAGCCATATCCAAGATTATTCAAACTTAGAAAATATAAAAAAAATTTTTCAGCATTCTATTTATTCACAAGTCAGCAAAAGTCAATTTAGTAATCTAGCAATAGATGGTGTAGATATTTCTGATATGAATATTTCTGAATTACTCAATAATTATATGATTGGATTAGCATCAAAAGAGAAACCTTTATTAAAAATGATTCAAGCCGGTAGTTATGCCTATAATTTTATCAAATTATTATTTACTAAAACTACTATACAACATCTCACAAATATATGTATCGTTGGATATACAGATTCAGAAGTTTGTAGTTGTAATTTAACAGATAGTCAAATAGATATTTTAGAAACTTGTTTTAAACATTATTATTATTCAGATAAACAACATAAAACAACTACATTTGAAGATAAAAATAAAGACTTATTTAGTAGAGTTAGATCTAATTTCAAACAATTTTTCAAGTTGGACGAAAATACATTAAATAAACTTGTTAATTTTAAACCGGTATCGTTCACAGAAACATTTGATGATTTTCAAAATACAGCTGCAAAGTATACATTTGAAGAAGACACAGATACCCTGAGAAACATTCATGCAAAACAAATTTCAAAGTATATTGCAAATAAAGATGTTCAACTATTATTTTTAACTGGAAATCCAGGAATTGGAAAAACTACTGCAATTGTAGAATATCTCAAAAAAGAAGAGGGATTTTTATTTTTATACTTAAGTCCTAGAACTCAAGTAAATAATGATATATTAGAAAAGTTTTTAAATAATAATAAATTATACACTGACGATGCTGTATATTTAACAGCAAATAGTCAAGAAGAAAAAAATATTAATGGAGTAAATTTTTTAGCATCTAATCCTGAAAAATATATATCTGTTAAAAGTGATATTACTTTTTTASCTATTGATAATAAGAAAAAATTTTTATATTCGACGACGAAATTCAAGGAGCATAATGATACAATTTTTTCTAAAGCTGCAGAACATAATTTAGGTGTGTTATCCAAACTGACAAAAGCTATTAATTGTGTAATTTCCAATAACTTAAGCAATAAAATTATATCAACAGCTTGTATTCAATCCCTACGAAAATGTTCAGGCGGMAAATCAACGGCAACGCATATCAAAACTATATTCGATACATTTTATAACGAAAATACACGTCAAGTAAAAAATTTTGATAACTTTGCTAKAAAATTTCAAAATGTAATTATAATGGTAGATGAAATAACAGGTGATGGTGCCGGAATAGCGTTCTTGGATAATTTAATTAAATTAGTTTATCGACAAATTTATGACGCTATACCGCACAATGAAAAACATAAAGTAAATTTCAAAATACTTGTAGCAGATGCTTCTATTACCAACATAAAAGTCATTGAACAACACTTTAGAAATAGTCTTGGTGATAATAGTAAAATATATTTCAACAAAAATAAACAATCAAACAAAGAATTAGAAATATTTAACTTTCAATTTAGAAATAAATATAATTCTATCTGTATTAACACTAATTCTTATCCTGCTAATAAGTTATCTATAGAATACGATTTRTTACTCCAGACTTGTTTTGTCCCAGATGTATCTACTATATCTACCAATATAAATAATAATAATCTCAATGATAGGATAAGTAATGAAGCAATCGATATTATCGCTTCTAAAAGAGCCAAACAAGTTATTATATATATACAAAATTTAAATAGATTAGCACAAATTTCAGAGATAATGAATATTAAGTATTTAAAAAAATTTGGTACACAAATGATTAAAAATACAGACTATATTATTATTAATTCTATTTTATCTGATGCAGAAAAAGCCAATGTACTCAAATATAAAGATCAAGTTAAATTTGTATTAATGACATCTTCAGCTAGTAGAGGTATCTCTTTTCCAAATACCACTCGAATACTAATAGATGTACCTAATTTTAATATTGAACACAATTTAATGGAAATTTTACAATTAATATATAGAGGCAGAGGTGGTAAYCTTGATTTTACAACAAAATATTTAAAATTTTTTATCAACGATACGATTTTTTTCAATGATTCTTTGGATAGTACYAGGATTCAAAAATCTTTGATAGGATTATTTACCATGCTAATAATAATCAAAATCGCTATTTTAACACGAATTTATGGCAGTACTAAATTTAAAAATCAAAATATTTCATTAATACCAACCGGTGAAAAAGCAATAGACTCATCTTCAACCAGTCTAATTGAAACATTAAGTTCTTTAATTATACAATTAAAACGAGCTTATCGCAGAGATCTAACCAATAAGAATCTTGAAAATATAATTTATCAATTAACAGAAACTTTTTCTTCTATTAGTATCCATACTCAAGGAGAAATTTTTAATAATACTTCATTAAAGAAAATTCAAAATAATTTTCATACTGTATGGGATAATGGTATGGACAAATTATTAGATTTTAACCCTTTGATAGAACCTATTATTTTAGGAGATTTAATGATTTTTCCACTTAAATGTAGCATAGAGAGTTTTTTGCATTTTAACAATGAAATTATTCGAAAACAATTTATAGACAATAATTTACGTGAACAACTTCTAGAACAGATTCAATATAATGACAATATACCAAATACTATAAAAAAAGACTTAAACACAGCATTAGATACATTAATCCATGTGTATACAAGTAATATATCTAAAAAACTTCAAGATATTACTTGTAATGATTCAATGTTTATAGCTATGCCTATCATAGGTATTTTTACTTTTTCAGAATTTGAAGCTTTTACCGAAAATACACTAACAAATAACAGAAATACATTTAAACAATTATTGTATTCTTATTTAAGATCTCATTATAATATAACTGGTGTATTACCTATATCCAGTAATTACGAGAATGTCCCTTATATACTTTTTAAAAGCAACAACTTACAAGCTATTCGCAACAAAATATATAATGACAGATATATTTTCTGTTCAAGAGAATTAAATTTATTGAATTTACTTTTAATATAATGCACAACAATTCAACATAGCAAAAAAAATAATACTTTTCCATTGTATTTTTTCCAAAATTAGTATAATATATATATGTATTAAAAAAATATTAATAAGGAGGAATACAATGAAGAAAAACAAGAAACTAGCCTTTACATTAGCAAAGCTAATTGGATTAGTACAAACTATTGTGTTAATTGTTCTAATTATAGTAGTCTCTGTTCAAGTTTCAAATTCAAGTTCGAGAGAAATTTCATCCAGATTTAATACTACAGCTGAACTTAATGCTACTAAAGTACAAAACATTCTAGATTCTGCATTTAATTTATTAAACGATTTACAACATTATATTATTCGTACATATGAAGACTATAACGAACCTCTTATGATTGAAGGAAAATCAAGTCCTAATAATAATTGGAGTTCTATATTAAACGAATATATTTCTGCTGAAAATTACACTGCTGAAAATTATTTTTTACACACCGCTTGGAGTGCTATTGAATATAATGAAAATTTGAGCGGATTTGGGCTTTACTTTGAACCATATGCATTTGATTCAACTCAGGAAATATATGCATTTGAAGTTTACGGTGAGCAGGCACACAATAATACTGCAATTATAATAGATGAATACTCAGATTATGCAAATAAGGATTTTTATATTATGTCTAAAAATACAGGGAAAACATATATTACTAATCCTAAATTAATAAAAAATCAATTAGTTATTACGGTATCACTTCCTATTATGTATCAAAATCAATTTAAAGGTGCTTTAGCTGTTGATATTGATATTCAGGCTTTTTCAAAAACTAAAATTAATAGTACAACTTATCAAACATTATTTTCTGCTGTCTGTGATAATAACTGGACTATAATTTATGATTCAATGACAAATGATAGCATAGGATTAAATGTACGTGATTACGTATCAGAGGAAGATGTAATAGAATGGACAAATTTAGCTGCACAAAATCGTCCTTTTTCTCTTGTTACAGACTCTCTTAACGATATGGGGTATGAAGACAACGCATCTCAACAAAGATATTTATATCCTGTTCGTGCTGGAGATAATATTTGGTGGGCTCATGTCGAAATTGATCGAGATGAAATGCTCAGTTCTTCAACCAATCTTACTATCACAATTATTGTAATTTCATTTATATCATTGGTAATTTTAATAATGTTCATTATATATTTATTAACTCGATCACTTAAGCCTTTAACTCCACTTCTAGCAGCAGCAGATCAAATGTCTAATGGTAATTTAGACCTCAAACTAAATGTACACACTAACGATGAAGTCGGTCAACTTGGAACTGCATTTATTAAAATGAGTAATATATTACAAACAATGATTCAAGACATTCAATTTATACTTTCCGAAATGGCAAAAGGAGATTTTACGGTTACAAAGAAAACTAAAGCAAATTATATTGGTGCATTTGCTCCAATTAAATCTTCATTACTCGAAATAGGTGATGTGCTAAGCAATACCTTATCGAATATATCTTCTGCTGCTCTAGAGGTTAGTAATGGCGCTGAGGAAATTGCCACTGGTGCAACAGAACTTGCTGACGGAACGGTCGAACAAAGTAAAATTATTCAACATTTTAGTACTTCTACCGAAAATATCGCAACCTTAATTAAAGATTCTGTAGTCAACGTACAAGAAACCGCTAAAATTTCTCAAGAAGCAAAATCTAAAGCTGATAAAGGCACTCAAATTATGGAAAACATGTTAATTTCTATGAATACTATTAATCAATCTAGTCACACAATTTCTACTGTACTAAAAACTGTTGAAAGTATTGCTGGACAAACCAATCTTCTTGCATTAAATGCAGCAATAGAAGCAGCGCGCGCAGGAGAAGCTGGAAAAGGGTTTGCTGTTGTTGCAAGCGAAATTAGAGAATTAGCAAATCGTAGTAGTGAAACCGTAAAAGAAATTGATGATATAATTAAAGTGAGTATAAGCGATGTTTCTAAAGGACAAAAAATGGCTAATCAAACTTCTGAGAGTCTACATGATATTGTAGAAACTATTGCACAAACCAGTGCTCTTGCAGTTATTCTATTAGAAGCTGCTGCTCAACAACAAACTAGCATAGAAGAACTTTTAGCAGGAACCAAACAAATTGCTCATCTAATTCAATCAAGCTCTAGTACAGCTGAAGAAAGTGCCGCTGTAAGTGAAGAATTAGCTGCACAAGCTGAGCATTTAACCAGTATGATGCAATTTTTTAAAGTAGATTAATATAACGCAGCCTTAATTTATTCATCCTCATTTACAGTAACTATGGCATATATAAAAAATAATTAGTAGTTTTTCCTAAAAATAGTTGTATATTTTCAGTACTTGTATTAAAATAAAAATACCTTTATGGTAAATTTTATAATTAATGGAGGCAATAAAATGGTTAATGGACTTACCAATATACCACCAGTCAAATTTGAAGGACGAGATAGTAAAAAAGCTCTAAGCTTCAAATATTATAATCCTGACGAAATGATTCAAGGCAAAAAAATGAAAGATTATCTTAAATTTGCAATGAGTTACTGGCACACTTTGTGCGGAGATGGTACAGATCCTTTTGGATCCAGTACAATTGATAGAGATTATAGCGGTCAAACCCCGATGGAAAAAGCAAAAACAAAGGCCGATGTTGCCTTTGCTCTTATGCAAATTCTTGGCATAGAATATTTTTGCTTTCACGACTTGGATATTGCACCTACTGGAAACAGTCTGAAAGAATTGAAAAATAATTTAATAGAAATAACAGACTATATCAAAGGATTAATGGATAAAACCGGTATCAAGTTACTCTGGGGTACTGCTAATTGTTTTAGTCATCCTCGTTATATGAATGGTGCAGGGACTTCACCACAAGCTGATATTTTTGCATGTGCTGCAGCACAAATAAAAAATGCTATAGATGCAACGATCAAACTCGGTGGAACAGGATATGTATTTTGGGGTGGTCGTGAGGGATATGAAACTTTAYTAAATACTAATATGGAAATTGAACTTGACAATATGGCAAAGCTAATGCACATGGCCGTTGATTATGCTCGTTCCAAAGGATTTACAGGAGATTTCTATATTGAACCAAAACCAAAAGAACCTACAAAGCATCAATATGATTTCGATGTTGCAACCGTTGTTGGATTTTTAAGAAAATATGGTTTAGATAAAGATTTTAAAATGAATATTGAAGCAAACCATGCAACTCTTGCAGGGCATACATTCCAACATGAGCTTAATGTTGCTAGAGTAAATAATGTATTTGGTTCCATTGATGCCAATCAAGGCGATCTTCTGCTTGGCTGGGATACTGATCAATTCCCTACAAACGTTTATGACACAACACTTTGTATGTTAGAAGTTATTAAAGCAGGCGGATTTACAAATGGTGGATTAAACTTTGATGCAAAAGTTAGGCGAGCATCATATACTATGGAAGATATCATTTTAGCTTATATTTCAGGTATGGACACATTTGCACTCGGTCTAAAAATTGCCAATAAGATTATAGAAGATGGTAGAATTGATGAATTTGTATCCAGAAGATACGCAAGTTATAAAACTGGAATTGGGGCCGACATTATTGCTGGTAGAACAAATCTTGAAGAACTTGAAAAATATGCACTTGAATTGCCTCCTGTTGAACCTCATCCTGGTAAACAAGAATATCTTGAAGCAGTGTTCAATAATGTAATGTTTACGGTTTAATAAATACTATCAAGGTTCAAGTCTTCTTGCACCTTGAATATCAATTCTTTTGGAGGAGTTTTCTATGAACCCAATATTATCTGGATTTTATCCAGATCCATCTATATGCAGAGCAAACGACACATTTTATATGGTAACTAGTACCTTTGAATATTTTCCTAGTGTCCCAATATTTAAAAGTAAAAACTTAATYAATTGGGAACAAATTGGTCACTGCATATCAAATGAAAATTATGTAAAACTTACTAATTCTAAAATTAGTGGTGGAATTTTTGCTCCTACCATTCGATATCACAATGAAATATTTTATATGATAACAACTGATGTTTCTGGAATTGGTAACTTTTTTGTAACTGCGACAAATCCTGCAGGACCTTGGAGTGAACCTATTCGAGTAGATTTTAAAGGCATTGATCCTAGCTTATATTTTGAAGGTGAAGATGTTTATTGTAATACAACCGGAATAGACAAAAATGGTAATCGCGGAATTCAGATGGCTAAAATTGATATCAAAACAGGACAATGTCTTGAAGAAAAACATTTTTTATGGACAGGTACTGGCGGAATATATCCAGAAGGAGCTCATATTTATAAACATGGCAACAAATATTACCTGCTTGTTGCTGAAGGCGGAACATCAATGGGGCATATGGAAACCATTGCTTATGCAGATAATATATACGGTCCTTACGAATCCAATCCTGCAAATCCAATCTTAACTCATAGAAATGTAGAAAGCAATATTCAAGGTACTGGTCATATGGATATAGTTGAAGCTGCTGATGGAAAGTTTTTTGCAGTATTTTTAGCCTTTAGATTAACGGAAAGCTATTTTCATCATCTTGGACGAGAAACATTTGTTGCACCTGTTACATGGAAAAAAAATGAATTTCCTATAATTAATGATAACAAACCTATTACTACCGAAATTGATATATCTCAATTTCCAGCAATACCAACTATTGTAAACAAAAGCTTCATAGATACTTTTTCAACTTCTCAATTAGACTTTAAATATAATTTTTTGCGTAAACCTTCATCTGTAAAGTATGAAATCAACAACGGTTTAATATTATATGGTAATAATATTTCAATAAACGAAATTAGTACTCCAGCATTTATCGGATTTAGACAAACTGAATTTAATGTAGAAATATTTTTTCACATAAAAGCCGAAATGCAGCTTGATGATTTTTGTGGTGTTACAGTATTTTATAATAGCACACGACACTTTGATTTATGCATAAGTAAGAAGTCTATTTGGCTAAAAAAAGTATTTGATGATATTAAAGAAGTTTCCTTTGAAACAAATACAACTGAAACAAATATAGTTTTATATATAAAAGCAGATGAATTTAAATATTATTTTGGATTTGGAGATACTGAACAAACCGCTGCTAATAACATTGTGGCAACAGGACTCACAAGACATGTTTCAACTGAAGTAGCTAAGATTACCTACACTGGAGTATATCTTGGAATGTTTGTTGAAGGCAGTTTAGAAAGTAAAATGACTGTTACAAAAATTAAATATAATGCATAGGAGCGAGATATGGAATATATTTTAGGCGTTGATCTTGGAACAAGCGGAACTAAAACAGTTTTATTTGATAAGGCGGGTATTAAAATTGCATCTAGCACTGTAGAATATGAATTATTTACACCTAAAAATGGCTGGGCAGAACAGAATCCTGATGATTGGTTAAGTGCAACTATTACTACTATTAGAGATGTTATAACAAAATCTGGTGTTGCAGCAACTGATATCAAAGGATTGGGAATTTCTGGTCAAATGCATGGACTTGTAATGGTTGATAAAAATGGTACTGTTATTAGAAATGCCATTCTATGGTGTGATGGTAGAACTGGCAAAGAATGTGCAGAAATAACTACAAAAATCGGAAAAGAACGATTAATTGAAATCTCTGCTAATCCAGCTCTTACAGGTTTCACTGCTGGCAAGGTTGTATGGGTTCAAAAACATGAACCTGACAACTATGCTAAGTGTCATAAAATGATGCTTCCAAAAGATTATATTCGGTTTAAACTTACTGGAAATTATGGAGCTGAAGTTTCTGATGCTTCTGGGACTAATTTATTTGATATTAATACTAAGCAGTGGTCCAAAGAAATTTTAGATAATTTAGATATTGATATAAATTTATTACCAGAAGTGAAAGATTCTGTAGATATTGCGGGTAATATTACAAAAGAAATTGCAAAGCAAACTGGACTTAGTACAAACACCATTGTATGTTATGGAGCAGCAGATAATGCCGCCGCTGCAATAGGAACGGGCGTTGTATCTACAGGCAAAGCTTTTACTACAATAGGAACTAGTGGTGTAATTTTTGTTCATTCAGACAAACCTTTGATTGACAAAAAAGGTAGAATTCATACTTTCTGTTCTGCAGTTCCTAATAAATATACTCTAATGAGCTGTACATTATCTGCTGGAATGTCATTAAAATGGTTTAGAGACAATTTATGTAGTGATGAAATCAATGTTGCTAAGAATCTTGAAAAAGATAGTTATGAACTAATTAATGAAGGGGTTGCTAACATTCCTATCGGTTCTGATAAATTGATATTTTTACCTTACTTGATGGGAGAACGTTCACCTATTCTTGACGAAAAGGCTAGAGGTGTATTTTTTGGATTAAATACCATTCACACTAAATATCATATGTTACGAGCGCTTATGGAAGGTGTTATGTTTTCTCAATGGCAATGTCTAAATGTAATGAGGGAACTAGGAGTTAAAACTAATCTTATGTATGCTTGTGGTGGGGGTGCAAAAAGTCCAATTTGGCGCACAATGATGGCTGATATGTATAATATAGATGTTACCACAGTTAAAAACGAGGAGGGACCAGCGTTGGGTGTTGCAATTCTTGCCGCAGTTGCTTGTAACATGTATGAAAATATAGAAATTGCTTGTGATACTATGGTGAAAATTAAAGAAAAGATTTCTCCTATTACTAATAATCATTTAGATTATATAAAATATTATGAAATTTATACACACCTATATCCAGCGCTGATAGCAAGTTTTGCCAAATTAAATGATATATAAAAATTTATTTTAATTTTGTACACAACTTTAAGGCAGATGATAGTTGTACTTGCCTTAAAGTCTATAATTAACCAAATAATGTTATTTTTTTGACCAGAATCAGTTTCCTATCATAATCTAGTTCCACTAAATCAGTAGGTTTAATACTTTCACTTTTATTTTCAAAATATTCAGCATCTGCATACTGTAACAACAAGTATACAAACTGTGAACAATACATAATATTTGATTTTGGCTTATATGATTGTTTAGAGAATAATCCTAATAAATTATAAGCACTTCCACTTAAATTTATTTCTCGAATCTTATCAATCATTTTTTGCTTTTGTTCTTTACTAACCTCTAATTTATATACATAAATAGAAGAATCTTCCTTTTTTAATAAATATTCTATCATTTCTGCATTTAATCCCGGTGGATTTATATATTCACCTCCATTATAACTTATTAAAGTATTAAGTTTACTATCAAATGCAATAGATACATGATTATAAGTTTTATGCGTTTTAATTGAAATAACTTTACTGGTTGGACTTCCAGTATCAGAAAGAACTATATAAATATGGTTATCTTGTATACTTTCTTCCAATTTTTTTAAATATTTTTCATTAAGAGTCCCTTCATTTATATATGAAAAAAAACTATTTCTTTTAACCTGTTCAATAACTTCTTCAATAACTTCTTTGGTTAAAACTTCTTTAGAATTTTTTAAAAATTCTATTTTATTGGATAAAATTTGATTAAATTCTTCTATCTTATCAAAGGACAAAAAGGACAAATTTGAATTTCGTTCTACATTAATATCAGAAAAAATATAAACTTTATCTAAGTTCAAATCCAATATTTCTTTTAAATAAAACGAAAAACCTAAAAATAAATATGAAATTAGCATGGTCATTTTTCCTACTATAAAATCTGTACCATTTAAAATAAAAATACAATAGCAAACTTGAAGTGTTATTAGTGTCATATATGCTATAACAGTTAGTAATCTTTTCAGATTACTCTTAGATATGAAAATCATGTATGCTGTCAATAGCAAGTCAATAAATATATAAACTAAGCAAGAAGTTATTGGTCCATTAAATGATAATAAACAAATAGAAATTATTATTAAATTAAGTTTAAAAATTTGCCACTTCAACATGATATCCCCCCTAACTCTATTTTATCATGTTAAGTAATATACTGCAATATAGGCTTATACTATCAAATTATAAAAAATATATATTTATAATATTAGAAATTAACACTAAGATATTTTTTCATATTTATCAAACAGGAGTCAATGTATTTTAAATTGAATACACAAAAAATGTAATAAAATATACAAAAATTTAACAATAAATTTATTGACAAATCTAATTTTATAGTATATAATCAAGACAATTCTGTGCTAGCTGGGGAGGTAGCGGTGCCCTGTACTTGCAACCCGCTAGAGCAAGAGTGATGCTTTGTCTGCGGCAGTTATTTGTTTGGTCTGCCCCTGAAAAGTGGTGTTGAGAGTTCAGTCTTACGCAATAAGTGCTTATGAACCGTGTCAGGTCTTGACGGAAGCAGCACTAAGTAAGTTTATTTATGTGCCGTAAGGGTGCTGGATTTGAGCTAACTGTCAGGGTAACGCTTGTGAATTGCTGTCAAAGCAAAGTGCACAGAATTATACATAACATGTCTTGGGCATGTTTTTTTTTGCTTAAATATCTAAAAAGGTTATAAAAATGGCCATTTTGGAAAAATTAAATAATAGCACATAAAGTATAATAGAAGAAGGTGAAATTTTGAAAGGTATAGTAGAAAAAATTTTTGGTACTCACTCTCAAAGAGAGTTAAAACGAATAGAACCTATTTTACAAAAAATTGAATCATATGATGAAGAAATGCAAGCATTAAGTGACGATGAATTAAAAGCTAAAACTGAAGAATTCAAAGAACGAATACAAAATGGTGAATCACTAGACCATTTGATGCCAGAAGCATATGCTGTCTGTCGTGAAGCAAGCGTTCGTGCATTGGGCATGAAACATTATCCAGTGCAGCTCATTGGTGGAATTATTTTACACTATGGACGTATTGCCGAAATGAGAACTGGTGAAGGAAAAACTTTAGTTGCAACATTACCAGCATATCTTAATGCTCTTAGCGGAAAAGGAGTGCATGTTGTTACGGTAAACGATTATCTAGCAAGTCGTGATGCGGCTGAAATGGGTGTATTATATAATTATCTTGGTTTGAGTGTAGGATGTATTTTAAGTAATATGGATAACAACAAACGCCGTGAAGCTTATGGTTGTGATATAACTTATGGTACAAATAATGAATATGGTTTTGATTATTTAAGAGACAACATGGTTTTATATGCAAAAGACATGGTTCAACGTGAATTAAACTATGCTCTTATAGATGAAGTGGATTCTGTTTTAGTCGATGAAGCTAGAACTCCATTAATTATTTCTGGTCAAGGTGCAAAATCCACTCATCTTTATAAAGCTGCAGATATTTTTGTGCGTAGATTAAAAAAAGGACAATTGCTTAGCGATGAATCTACTATGGCGACATTAATGCGCGAAGAAATCGAAGAAGAGGGAGATTATATCGTAGATGAAAAACAACGATCCGTAACTCTAACTTTAGAAGGTGTAAAAAAAGCTGAACAATATTTTGGTATCGAAAATTTAGCTGATCCCAATAATATGGAAATTCAACATCACATCACTATAGCGCTAAAAGCTCACAATTTGATGCATCTTGAAAAAGATTATATTGTGAATGAAAAAGAAGAAATTGTAATTGTAGATGATCATACCGGTCGATTAATGGATGGTCGAAGATATTCAGACGGGCTTCATCAAGCAATAGAAGCAAAAGAAAATGTAGAAGTAAAAAAAGAAAGTAAAACATTGGCAACAATAACTTTCCAAAACTTTTTTAATCGATATTCTAAAAAATCTGGAATGACTGGTACAGCTTTAACAGAAGAAAGTGAATTTAGAGAAATTTATGGCATGGATGTTATTGTTATTCCTACCAATAAACCTATTCTTAGAATTGATCATCCAGATGTTGTATATACAACAGAAGCTGGAAAATACAAGTCTATTATAGAAGATGTTAAAGAGTCCGTTATCAAAGGTCAACCTGTATTAGTAGGTACTGTAACTATCGATATTTCGGAACATTTGAGTAAATTATTAACTAAAGAAGGTATAAAACATCAAGTTTTAAATGCCAAATATCATCAACAAGAAGCTGAAATTGTTGCTCAAGCTGGCAAAAAAAATTCTGTCACAATTGCAACTAACATGGCTGGACGTGGTACTGATATAAAATTAGAAGAAGGTGTCCCTGAGCTTGGCGGTCTTAAGATTATTGGTACAGAACGACATGAATCTCGACGTATTGATAATCAATTAAGAGGACGTTCTGGTCGTCAAGGTGACCCCGGAGAATCGCGCTTTTATTTAGCATTAGAAGATAATTTAATGCGTTTATTTATGCCTGAAAGTACCCTTAAAATGTTTAATTCTCTCGGTATTCCAGATGATGAACCTATTACACATGGTATTATGACTAAAGCCATTGAGCGTGCTCAAACAAAAGTAGAATCAAATAACTATGGTATTCGTAAACATCTCTTGGAATATGATCGAATTATGAATGAGCAAAGAGAATTAATTTATGGGGAGCGTTATAAAGTTTTAACCCAAGACAATATCCGTGAAAACATTATGAACATGACTCGTGACGTAATTGATCAAGCAGTAGAGAATGCAACTGCTGGATTAGAGTATCCGGAAGACTGGGATTTGGCAAAACTTATGGAATATCTCAATGCTATTATTCCTTATGATAATTTAACATTCACTTCTGAAGAACAAAAAGATTTATCTGAGAAAAAATTAAAAGATTTGTTATTTGAAAAAGCGGAAGAAATTTATAAATTTAAAGAGGAAAATATCGGCGAACAAATGCGCGAAAATGAACGTGTTATGTTACTGCGAGTTATTGATCAAAAATGGATGGATCACCTTGATAATATCGAACAAGTGCGTCAAGGAATAAATTTACATGCCTATGGTCAACGTAATCCATTAGTAGAATATAAATATATAAGCTTTGATATGTTTGAGGAAATGACTGACAATATTAAGCAAGATACTGTTAAAGCTGTCTTCCACATCCCAATGCAAACTAATAGAGAAATTAAAAGAGAGTCTGTTTTTAAAAATGTCATTACCAATATACAAGATAATAGTACTCCAAAAACTCCAGCTAAAGCGGAAAAAATAAATAGAAATGATACCTGTCCTTGTGGCAGTGGCAAGAAATACAAAAATTGTTGTGGACAATAGTTTTTAAATAAAAATCATAAACATTAAAAGTATAGTATGGCGTATAAATGAGGTTATTATGGATAAAATTATAGGAAGTAATATGATTTTTTACGACGAAGTTGAATCTACAAATCAAATTGCAAAAGAATTAATAAAAACTAGCAATATTCAAAGCGGAGCCATTATTATAGCAGATACACAAACTTCAGGCAAAGGAAGACTCGGTCGTAGTTGGTCCTCACCAAAAGGTGAGGGAATCTTTATGAGCATAGTCGTATGTCCAACTTTAGCGATAAATCAAATTCCAAAATTAACATTAATATCCGGATTGGCTATGTGTCATACACTTAAAAATATATGTGGTAGTAACGACACTCGCATAAAATGGCCAAATGATATATTAATTAATGAAAAAAAAGTTTGTGGAATATTGTGTGAATTGGTCGGAAATAATACTGGCAAAAATTTCATTATTATTGGAATCGGCGTAAATGTAAATCAAACTACTTTTCCATCTACGCTTCCTTATGCCACATCTTTACGTTTAGAATATAAAGTCGAGTTTTCTAGACAAAGAATAATAGATGAATTTGCAAAAATATTTGATGAAATGTATAAAACATATCTGATTGAAAAAAATCTTTCTCCTTTTATCAAAGACTATGCTAATTTATGTATAAATACAGGAAAAAAAGTATATGTAAATACAGAAAATACAACTGAGATAGTTACTGTTGAAAAAATTAATGAAGAAGGATTTTTAGAAGTGATTGATATGTATGGGAATAAACATGAAATTCAAAGTGGAGAAGTTTCAGTACGAGGTATTTATGGTTATGTATAATTAAGTTTAAAATGCTGAATCAGTAATATATTCAGCATTTTTTATGTATCTATTTTTTAAAAATTTCTATATTGTCTGCACTTTCGCCCCAATATAAAGTACGACCTTCTAATTCATAATACATATCCACAGATATGTCACCTACTATGTATAGCATTTTAGTTGGAGATAAAATTTCATAATATGCATATTTTGGATTAGTACCTACCCTAACATTACCGTTTTTTTCAAATTTTATATTTTCATTGGTACTAGTAGAAGTCCATTCGCCTAACAACTGTGGATTAAAATATTTATATGCAAAATTAATTGTTATACCAAGCGTCAATAATATAGCGATTAAACATCCTCCAACTAATATGTATATTTTTTGATTTTTTAGATTGATTTTCATTTGTAAGTTCCTCCTAAATACATTAAAAAATATTTTAAAGGTATTATACTATAAAAAATATGATTTTTCAATAGGTATTTTATAAAGGAGCCATAACAAAAATGGCTCTACTGGCATTCGATTTGACTATTTCTCCTTTATCCACGTGAGGCTGTATAAAAAAAAGTGCTAGTGTTAGTATAACTGCTAAACATTTTTTCATTTGTTATCCTCCTTGTGTTTAAACATATGCCTATAATTAGTCTAACCTTTTTTTTGTTTTTTATTGTAGTAATCTTTTGACAATTATTTTATAATGATATTTGACAACTTTAAAGAATACCTTTAAAGTATATATAACTACAGCATTCAGTTAAATTTTGAACTTGAAAACTATATTTTATATAAATTTATCTGCATATGTGGTATAATAAGGTATATTATTAATATTTTGAGAAAGGATTAATACTTTATGAACAATAACGAATCAAACGCTTTAAGAAATGCTTTTGCAGTTGGAGATAATTTCTTAAATACATTGCCTGAGAAAATGCTAATAAACATAATCGCCAATTTATCTGACGACTCTATATTTGTACTTGATGTTCATACGTCTCTTATACAATATTATGGAAACTATTTTAATACTGAGCTTGGATCAAATAAAAGGTCTATACCTCTTGGATATGAGGCTAAAGAAGGTTTAGTTCATGAGGATGATACAGAATTATATTTAAAGCTTATTAGAAATATGCAAAAGGGGCGCTATGAAGAATTAGATATCCGATATTTAATTCCAAACGGAACCTATGAATACTATACTTCTTCTTATCAACCCATATATGATAAAAATGGAGATTTAAACTTTGTAATTGGAAAGACTATAAATATAAATAAAGAAAAAATGTCTAGTGATGAATTTCGACTAGATCTTTTAACTGGCTGCTTTAATAAAGTCAGTGCCGAGCAAATGATTGCATCAAAATTAACAGAAAAGAAAGAATTAAAACATGCTCTTTTTATACTAGATATAGATAATTTTAAGGTCATTAATGATTCCTTTGGGCATTTATTTGGTGATGATGTTTTAAAAGAAGTTGCAAAGGATTTGAAAAAATTATTTAGAAGCAATGATGTCATTGCAAGAATAGGAGGAGATGAATTTGTTATTTTCTTAGAAAATGTTCCAAATGTTGATTTACTTGTTGCACGTAGTACAAAAATTATTGATGCGCTTAATAAGCATTATTCAAATGGAGACAACGTTTATGAAATTTCAGCTAGTATTGGTGTCGCTCAATACCCTGAAGCTGGAACCACATACCGACAAATCTTAAAATCTGCTAATGATGCATTATCTCTTGCAAAAAATAATGGTAAAAAACGTTTTGTATTTTCCACAGACCCAATTGCTCATACAAAAGTCATGTCTCCTCTTAGATTTGAGACTAATGACATTATTGCTGGATTATATTTTGATCATGACTTAATTTCCTCTGTTTTCAATATTTTATACGAAACAGGTTGTGAATTATCTAGTATTAATTCAGCACTTCGATTGATAGCACAAAAATATAATGCTGATAGATGTTATATTTTAGAAACATTTGATGAAGGTGAAACATACCATGCAACTTATGAGTGGTGTAGAAAAAATGTTGTTCGAAAACTTAGCTCACATTCACATGTTGATGTTTCAGTATTAGAGGATTTATTTCTTGCTTCTCATAATGGTATGATTTATTCAAAAGATTTTTATGCAACATTTAGAAACTATGGTGATTTTGAAAAAAGCACTTACCAAGGTACACACTCTTTTTTACACTCTCAAATAAAAAAAGAAACTTACGTGAAATTTATACTTGGTATAGATGACTGCTCATTGCCTAGAGTTTGGACAGCCAAAGAAGTAAATACTCTACAATATATGTCTAAAATAATCTCTCTAATGATTGAATCATCAACCCTTGTATCTGAACTTAATCACTTAAATTATTATGATCCATTAACGCATGTAAAAAATCGTAATAGCTATCGTGATACTATGCAAGATATTAATAAGTTTGATATTACATCTTTAGGTGTTGTATATATCGACATTAAAGGACTAAGTTCAATTAATTATGCACGAGGTACAACCTTTGGAGACGAAATTTTAGTTAGAGTAGCAAATCTTTTAGAGACTATCTTCGGTAATAATGTTTATCGCGTAGGAGGAGATGAATTTGTTGTTATAGTTCAAAATGTCAGTGAAGATGTTTTTGAAAACAAGGTACAACTCCTTGATGGAAAAGGTCGTGAAGAAAAGGACTATAAATTATCCATAGGATATACCTGGAATAGACATATTGAAACACATGATGAACAAATCAATTCTCTTTCCCATAATAAATATAGCCTAATTTTAACTAAGGGGCTAGAGTCCGAAATAGCAGAAGGCAAATTTGTTGTTTTCTTGCAACCTCAAATTGACATGCAAACCGATGATGTTACTAGTGCAGAAGCATTAATTAGGCGAAAATACGCAGATGGTCGTATCCAGCCTCCTATTATGTTTATCCCATTCTATGAAAAAGAAGGTATTATTTCTAGAATTGACCTTTTTGTACTAGATACTGTCTGCAAAGCTATAAATGAATGGAAAGAAATTCGACCTGACAAAGAATATAAAGTCTCTGTAAACTGTTCTCGTTCCACTATTACGGAAGATGATATCGTAGATAGATTTGCTCAGGTTTGTCAAAAAAATGGCGTTTCACCTTCTTTAATTGTTATTGAAATAACTGAAACTATTAATTCTACAAATAACCTTAGGTTATCAGAAATTATTTCTAATTTTATAGAAGCTGGATTCTTAGTTTCTCTCGACGATTTTGGAAGCGGATATTCAAATCTTTCTACTTTTGTAAAATCTCGTTTCGACGAATTAAAAATTGATATGCAACTAACAAACAATCTACACCGTGATGAAAAGTCTAAAGTCTTGACCGAAGTTGCTCTTAATCTATGCGAAAGACTTGATGGCTTAACTTCTGTTGCAGAAGGAATAGAAACCAAAGAACAATATGATATTTTAAAACAAATGAATTGTGTAAAAGGTCAAGGATATTATTTCGACAAACCAATGCCTATAAATGAATTTACAGATAAGTATGTACGTTTATCTTAATCTATTGAATAAACAAATTGATTTTTTAGCTCTTTCTCTTTTTTAGAGGAGGAGCTTTTTTGGAACAAGCAGTMAAATAATACATTGACAACGATATTATATTTCATTATAATAGTAATCAATATACTAACTAATATAATGTTATTACTATATACTTAAAATTTAAGGAGGCGATTTTTTGAATACACAAAACATTTTAAATATTATGAATATTCAACTTAACGAAGTTTCAGAGCAAGAAAGTCTAAGTAATACTATTTTATTATTACTCGTGACCCGCGAAGCAGATGAAACAATAATTTCTAAATTAACTATAGCAAATGAATCAGATATACCCATTTTATTAAAAGAAATATTTCATTCAGTTGCAATGAATGAATTTTTACGTTTACCTATACAATATTTAAGCAAAACTAATTTAAATAATGAGACAATAAAAAAAATTTTTACCGATATAAATCATTGGAAATTAAATAAAACTCAATATACTGAGGCAATCAATTATGTTTTTACAATTATAGAACGTACATTGCCTATATACAGTACACCTTCATACATTAATGAATTATTAATTAAATTACTGGAGCCTATAGGCGGAACTTTTTATTCAGGTACTTTAGGTATTGCATCTACTATGATTATGGCATATCAATACGCTGCTTATCTTGGAAATACTTTAGAAATTTAYGGTCAAGAAATTAATTTACAAATCTACGCGCTTGCAGTTATTAGATTATACGTCAATGGAATCTCATCACATCATATATTAGCATCTGATATGCTTACTTCTCCTATAATTAACAATTTTGACTATATTGCAATACACCCTCCTGCTAACATTGAATGGAAAGATAAGCAATCTCAAATTATCGACAGACCAGATTTATATAGTTTTGGATTTCCTCAAGTTACTACTTCTGATTGGCTTTTTTTATCACTAGCATTAAAATTACTAAATAAAACCGGTAAAGCCGTAGTACTTACCCCTGTGGGTTCTTTATTTAGAACCGGAATGGAAGAAAAGCTTAGAACTAGAATTATTTATTGTGATTATATAGAAGCAATTATAGAACTTCCAGAAAGAATCGTTACAAATTCATCTACTAATTTCGCTATAATAATATTTAACAAGAATAAATCTATCAAATTAAAAAATTCGATTCAATTCATTGATGCTACACARTTATATGAATCTCAAAAACGTGCTAAAAGAGCTTTAAGTATAGATAATATAAATGAAATAGTAAATATTTATAAATCTCAAACAGATATTGTTAACCTTAGCACAATTGTTTCTTTAACTAATCTTCGGTCTTCCAATATTTTGCCTAGTAAATATGTAACCAAAACTTCGTTTTTAAGTAATATTTATGGTGAAATTAAATTATCTATGCCCAATATAGTTTCAAACAAGACTTTAGATGATGTAGGAATTTTTTTCAGAGGCATAAATATTTTACGTAGTTATCTCCAAAATCCAAATGGTGATTTTCGAGTTATTAACCTTGCTAACGTCGAAGACGGAGAAATTAATATGGCAACTTTAACAACATATGAAGTAGATAATCGTGCTAGATTAGATATGTACCGTGTTCAAGAAGGTAATTTGATTATTTCAAATAGAGGGACCTTAAAGATATGTATAGTTCCAAAACATAAAGGCAATTTATTAATTTCCCAAAATTTTATAGGTCTTAGATTGCATAAAGGATATAATCCAGAATATATTAAACAATTTTTACAAAGTCCTTTAGGAGAATATCTTATTAATACAAAAAGAGCAGGTAGCGCATCCCAAATAATTAATATCCGAGATTTAAAAGAAATTCCATTTATTGAACCATTAACTCAAAATCAAACCGAAATTATAGACTCATATAATACTAAACAACAACAAATAGTCACTAAAATTGAAAAATTAGAATTAGAATTATTAACTATGAGAAATAAATTATATGACCAAATGGGAATTTCAAAATTTTTTCAACTATAAATATTTTTTTTCCTTATTACACAAAGGTCGGAAAATTTTTAATATACACTTTCTTCGCGTACTATTTCTACCGCACGTCTTAATTTATCTAAATTTCCATGTATATTATAAATATCTCTAAATATAAATTCTGCTTTACAATTATTTTTTCGTATAATATCCATAGAAATTTTTATATATTTTCTAAATGCTTCTTCATCAAAAGATTTTTCAGCTCCCAAAAAACAGGGGGGAATTTGCTTAGAATATATAATTCCTCTTTGAGAGAGTCTTGGTGCAATAAATTGTTCATCACATAACGCAGAAACAGAAACTTTACGTAAGTTTTTTATTTGATCTATATTATTTTCCCAAAAATTACTAATAGGTTCACGACAGCCATAGTATATCATTCCAAACTCTTCAGCAACACGTTTGGTTTCTGGCAATATAAACTCCTTAAATACTTTTGATGATACCTCAAAAAATTCTTGAGCATTTATATGACCCCATGTATCACTACTTTTTACAATTCCATTAAATCCCTGCTGCGGGAGTTCATGACTAAAACAATAACTACCACCTATATAATTATTTTTATTATTCAAACATATACAACGTTCATGTTCTTGAAACCTCAGTAACCTRATAGTATCATTTGCTAAAAATGTCATTAAATTTTTAAATTCTTCAGGTTCTCTTGTGATTGAATAAAACATATTATCTCTACCTAATAACTCCAATGCTTGTTGTGTTAAACTACAATTCCAATGATTAGTTGTATTTACTGGAACTACATCTAAAATATCTCCTAAAATATTTTGAATTTTATGCTTCTTAACTTTCAGAGCTTGTTGTTTATATGTATAGTTACTAAATGAAAGTTTTTGAAAATCTTGTTTCAAAGATCCCAAATGAGGTTTGATATAAAAATTTTGACCATCAAATGAACATATTTTATGACTATCTAATCCATATCTTAATCCCTCTATTTCAAATTTTAGAGGATAATAGTTAGGAACTATTTTATCATCACCAAACAGATTATATGGAATAATATTCCTCAAAAGTTCCTCTTCTATTTCTCTCGTTAAAATATTTTCACAGAATAAATCAGGTGAAATATCTTTCCAAAAAGTTAACTCTTCCATTACAATCATTGGTATATCTCCTTTTAATTCATTATGTGCATACCAATGATCTGTTTTTTCTGCCATGATAGGCAAATTAGCTAGTTCCCGCTGTTCTTTTGCCAGCATACGTAAATACTCACGTTCCCGTTTATTAACCATATAATCCCTCCATTTATAACACACTTTATTACAATACAGTTATATGTTAAATATAATTTTACATATATAATGATTTATAAATTTATATTTCAATAAATTTATTTTTTATATAAATATTATATAATACATATTATTTTTCTGCAACAAAAAAGACCTAGTTATATAGGTCTTTTCATTCCATTCTTATCGTAACATTAAAACTACTTCTATCTCCTCGATATCTAGCAATAGAATATTCTATAGGAACACCTTCTTTGTTTTTACCTACTGTATAAAAAAGTTGTATAGGCTTCCCTTTTTTTATATCTAATAATTTCATGTCTTGCTCATTTGCTTCAGTTACTTCAATTCTTCTAGTTACTTGTACAATTCTAGTGTCCAAATTTAATGATAAAAGATCATATAAACTTTCTTTTTCCATCTTGTACTTAATCAAAAATGAGCATCTCTCAAATGGTAAATATGTGATAATAGTAACTATAGGTTCTCCATCTACCATACGTCTACGATGCATATATAATATATCTGCTCCATTTGCTAAATTCAAAACTTGTGCAATATACGATGTAGCTTTAATTTTTTTAAATCCCAGAATTTCAGTTGTTGGAATTTTGCCAAGTCTTTGCATCTCACTATTGAAGCTTTCTATTTGTTGTACAAAAACATGATGCAGTTTCTGTTTTGCAACAATAGTCCCTTTTCCTTTTTGACGTGTCAAATAACCCTCTCTGACCAAATCAAGCACTGCTTGCCGTACAGTAGTACGACTTATATTATACATGTTACTCAATTCGAGTTCAGTGGGAATCATTGTACCAACAGGATAAAAGTTTGATTCTATATCGCTCAGTAGAATTTGTTTTAATTGATAAAACATAGGAATAGGTGCTAATTTGTCAATGGTTTTGGTTTGTTTATCCAAAAAAATATCTCCCTTCTACTAGATAGTAAGTGTAATATTATCTTATATTTCGCCGAAAATCAAGATAACAGAGTAGATAGCCAAAATCTTTATACATCTATGTTAAAAATATTTCATAAAAAACATCTATATGTATTCTAATAAATATTAAAAAAATCAAAAAAAATTTATAAAAAGCTATTGACATAACACAAAAATGCTGGTATTATAATGTTGTAACATTGATACATAAAATTTGTATAGGAGGTAACTAATGACAGGAATAATTTTTAATATACAGCGTTTTAGTACTAGTGATGGACCCGGAATCAGAACTACAATTTTTTTTAAGGGCTGTAACTTAAGATGTCAATGGTGCCACAATCCTGAATCTTATATTCCAACAATACAATTAATGTGGAATAGCGAGCAATGCGTCTCTTGTGACGCATGTACTATAAACTGTCCTAGCAGTATACCACACAACAATCGCATAAACAACCAAAAATGTCAAAATTGTGGAAAATGTGTCAATGCTTGTTTATATAGGGCATTAACAATATCAGGTGAAGAAAAATCTTCTGATGAATTAGTTGCCTTAGTAAAAAAAGATATGATATATTATAAAAATTCTGGCGGAGGACTCACTCTATCTGGAGGAGAAGTTTTACTGCAATCTGATTTTGCTGCAGACATTTTTAAAAAAACTAAAGAGCTTAATATACATAACTCACTTGATACGGCTCTTAATGTACCTTTTCATAATATAAAAAAAGTTTTGCCATATACTGATTTAGTTTTGCTCGATTTAAAATTAATGAATTCTCATAAACATCATAAATATACAGCCGTTAAAAATGAACTAATACTAGATAATTCACGACGTCTTTTCGACACTGGGATTGAAGTCCATATACGTGTTCCAGTAATTAAAAATATAAATGATAGTATAGAAAATATGCATACTTTACTAGATTTTATCGAAGGATATGATAATGTCACGAAAGTCGAATTGCTACCTTATCATGATATGGGCATCAACAAATCCAATATGATCGGCATAGAAAGCACAACATTTGAGCCACCCCTACAAAATTGCCTAAATGAGCTAAAAATGCTAATTAAAACAAGGAGGTCATAGTTAATGGACTCAATTTTAGAAAAAAAGATAGAAGCTTTATTTGGCCGTTCTGTAAAAGAAACTTTTATGGAACGAATACAATATACGTTTGAAACCGAATTTATGTTTGCAAATGACAGCTTTGCAGTTAAATACGGAAAAACTTTATATCATATTTTAGATAATATTTCGGTTGTTCTAGAAGATGATATGAAAATCGTTGGTTGTGTTAAAGTACGTATACCCGAAGATTCCGAAGTCGAGGAAATATTAAAAGTATATCATCGCTGGTGGGATATGTCTGTTGAAGATCGATTTAAAAAGGTCGCTTTCTATTATACAAATGGATGGTTAAAATGTCGCCCATATTGGTTTGCTAGCTTTGGTCATCTTGGCATAGATTACGAGGATCTAGTGTTCAACGGATATGATTCTATCATTAAACGTGCACAAACTAGATTAACTAAAAGTTGCAATGAAAAGCAACAAGAGTTTTTAAACGGCATAATTATTTCTATTCAAGCATTGAGCAATTTTTATGAGCGTTATGCTACTGCAGCTGTGGCTGCGGGCAAAATTGATCTTGCCGATGATCTAAAAACTATAGCGCATCAACCTGCCAAAACATTCAAACAAGCATTACAGCATATTTGGTTAAACACATTAGTATTACAAAAAGTTTCAGGATGCGGAGTTTTAAATTTTAGTAGATTAGATAAATATCTACAACCGTTATATGATCAAGATATCAAGGCTGGCATTTTAACTCGCGAAGAAGCCTTAAACTTAGTTGAAGAATTCTATTTTAGAAACAACGAAATGATGGCTCAAACTGATCATATGTCTGAAGAAACGACTGGCACCAAGGATACTCTTGAATTAGCATTCGATGACCCTAACTATTTAACACTTGGAGGAATAAATGCAGATGGGACTTCCGCAGTATGTGAACTTTCTTATATAATGCTAGAAGCTGCAAATGAAATGCGTCTTCGAAATCCATTTATTGTTGTACGATACCATGAAGGAATTGCTGAAGACTTTTGGAAATTGTGTGCTAAAGCCATGCGAAACAATGCGACAGTCGTAGTATATAATGACGAAACTATGATCCCAGCATTAAAATATCACAATATTTCTGCACCTGAAGTGTATGATTATGGATTTTGGGGATGCAACGATCCCAATATTGCTGCCTATGAAGGCGGACTTCGACAACTGTGGATGAATATGGCTAAACCTTTAGAGCTTGCTTTGCATCAAGGTGATTATCCATTAGAGCCTAAAAAAGAAGAAGATGTAGCCAAAGAATGTGCGTGGAGCATCGAAGACCGCATGATGGGAATAATGATAGGTCCATATTATGGAATTAAAACCAAGCCTGCTAACGAAATCAACTCTATGGAAGAATTTCTAAAAATCTTTGAAATACAATTCGATCATCTCATTTCAGAATTTCGAAAAGGTTTCGAAGCAGATTTTATTATTGAACAACACGAAACTGTTGGCAAGATGCGCATTGAAGATTGCTTCTTAAAAGGAACCATTGAAAATGCAGTCACTTGGACAGAAGGCGGAACCAAATATCATAAAATTGTAGCGCAAGGCTGCGGTCTTGCAACTGTTATTAATGCATTATATATAATTGAAAAAGTAGTCTTCGATGAAAAACTTTTAACATTAGAAGAACTTGCAACAATGATGCGTAATAACTACGAGGGCAATGAACATTGGCGTTTAAAATTTAAGAACAAATATCCAAAATTTGGTAACGATATTGATGAAGTTGATAAATATGCTCAAATTATAACTGATATATTCATGCGTATAATAGCAAAACACAATGGCCCTGAATATCTATATCAATTTTGGCCCACATATTCAACCGATAGAGCATTTACAATTATGGGTGAACATGTCGGAGCAACTCCAGATGGACGGCTAGCTCGAGAGCCTATTAGTGAAAATCAATCGCCTGCTGATGGAAGCGATCTTGAAGGTGTAACTGCTATGTTAAATTCTCTTAGCAAAGTACCTTTCAACCGCATCACAGGCGGACCATTAAACTTAAGGCTTCATCCAACAGTTGCCGCAGGAGATAAAGGTATTGATACTGTCGCCGCATTATTAAAAACTTATATGCAAAAAGGAGGAATGCAGCTTCAACTCAATGTCATCGATGCAGAAACCTTAAAACTTGCACAGGAAAATCCAGATAAATACCGCAGTTTATGTGTTCGCGTAACAGGGTATAGTGCATTTTTTGTTGAAATGGGTAAAAAAGCTCAAGATGAATTAATTCATCGTACGCAACATCAAATTTAATTTGTAGGAGGCAATTTTAATATGAAAAGTTTTATAGTAGAAAAAGACGGTAAAATGAGAATTGGTGAAGTTTCAAAACCAGTTATATCTTCCACTCAGGCATTAGTAAAAACTATTGCTTGTGGAATGTGTGGCACAGATATTAAATTGATTCACCGAACATTTAAGGGTTTTCCAGAAGATGTTTATCCTATAACTTTAGGACACGAAGGCGTTGGTGAAGTTATAGAAGTTGGCACAGACGTCAAAGGCTATAAAATTGGAGATAAAGTTCTTTTGCCATTTGCAACATCAGAAGGATACGGATCTGGTTGGGGAGCTCTCAGTGAATATGCAGTGGTCGATGATGTCAAAGCATTTCCCAAAGGCGAGGAGCCTGTATGGGGATTCGCACAAACTGTTCTTCCTGACGACATTGATCCCGTTGATGCTGTCATGCTTGTAACATTTAGGGAAGTGCTAAGTAGTATTAGATATTTTGACATCAAAGCTGCAAATTCAATTGTTGTGTTTGGGTGCGGACCTGTCGGATCAACATTTATCAAATTTTTATCACTTACAGGTGTAAAAAATATTATTGCAGTAGATATCTTTGACGACAAATTAGAAATCGCTAAATCCATCGGGGCTACACATACTATTAACAGTAAAGATCAAGATTTAGCTGCCGCTGTTCGTGCTATTTATCCAGATGGAGTAGATTTCGTATTAGATGCAGTAGGTCTTCCATTTATTGTAAATCAAGCAATGGCATTAATTAATGACCGCGGMGCTGTTCTTTGCTATGGAGTTCCTGAAAAAGAAGAAATTACCATTGATTTTAGTAAAGCTTCTTACAATTTTAGAGTTATATATCAACAAATGCCTAGAAAAGACGAAGAAGGTGCCGCAACCGATCAAGTTCTCGAGTGGGTTAGAAATGGGCAACTAGTAATTAAAGATTTTATCTCTGATTATTTTAAATTTGAAGACAGCGTTGAAGCATATGAAAAATTATTAGCACGTAAAATYCTAAAAAAAGGCATTATAACTTACAATTAAAAGGAGATCATTATGTATTTAATAGCTCATGATATTGGAACTTCTGGTAATAAAGCAACTCTTTTTTCTGCAGACGGAAAACTCATTACTAGTGTAACTCATGCCTATAATACTCATTATTTTAACGAAACTTGGGTTGAACAAGATGCTAATGATTGGTGGAATGCCGTTTGTATCACCACTCGCTCCTTAATTGCAGATGCACAAATTGACCCAACTGAGATTGCTGCAGTCAGCTTTAGTGGCCAAATGATGGGCGCCTTATGCGTTGATAAATCTGGTAATCCGTTACGACCATCCATTATATGGGCGGATCAACGTGCAACAGCTCAATCAGATCAAATCGCAGAACAAATTACACAGCGAGATTTTTATCATATAGTTGGTCATAGAAATACACCATCATATGGACTACAAAAGTTGATGTGGATTCGTGATAATGAACCAGATATTTATGCAAAAACTTATAAAGTATTAAATGCTAAAGACTTTATAGTTCTCAAACTAACTAATCAATTTTACACTGAACCTTCTGATGCAAACAGTATGGCTTGTTTTGACTTAAACACCTGGGAATGGTCAGATAAAATTCTTGCTGCTGCAAAAATAAGTAAAGATAAATTTCCAGAAATTAAGCCATCCACTTTTGTTGCAGGAGGTGTAACCAAAGATGCTGCCATTGCAACAGGGCTTGCCGAAGGCACAAAGGTTGTCATGGGTGGTGGCGATGGAGTTGTAGCTAATATTGGTTGTGGATCAATTGCACCCGGCAAAACTTATTGCTGTCTTGGAACATCAGCTTGGATTACTACAACCACTCAAAAACCTGTTTTCGACCCCAAAATGAGAACTGTAACTTGGGCGCATATTGTACCTGGTTTGTACGCTCCAAATGGAACCATGCAGTATGCTGGCGGCTCATACAGTTGGCTCAAAAATACTATTTGCACACTGGAATCTCATCAAGCTGAACACAATAATTCGTCACCATTTATATATATGAATGAACAAATTGAACAAAGCTCGATAGGTTCGAACGGGGTAATGTTTTTGCCATATATGTTAGGCGAAAGAGCTCCCAGATGGGATATGGCTTCTAGAGGTTCTTGGCTAGGATTAAAGCCAGAAAATACCAGAGGAGATATGCTTCGTAGTGTACTGGAAGGCGTTACATTTAACTTATCCATTTGTCTAGATATACTAAGAACACAAGTTGAAATTAACGAAGTTCTGGTAATTGGTGGCGGTGCAAAAGGTAAAGTGTGGCGTCAGATAATGGCCGATATCTTTGATGCTGAGATTAAAGTACCAAAGCTTTTAGAAGAAGCCGGTTCCATGGGTGCAGCAGTTATAGCTGGTATCGGTGCGGGACTATATGATGATTTTAATGCAATTGACAAATTTATCCAGCTCACTGATTCTGAAATGCCAAACCCAACTGCAGTTCAAGCTTATAAAGTTTATCAAGAAAATTTTGAAATTTACTATAACGCTTTAAAACCCGCTTATGAATTAATATCCAAAAATAATAACGTGAAGGAGTTTTAAATTATGTCACAAACTACAAATAAAACACGTGCTTTTGGTTCCCCTAGTCGTTATGTTCAAGGCAGAAATGAACTTGATTTATTAAAAGAATACACTGATGCTTATGGCAATCGCGTACTAATTTTAATTGATACTTTCTTCTATGCTAACTATTCAAAGAAATTTGAAGAAATGTATGCAAATGGAACTTCTACAGTTAAAACTTATGAATATAAGGGTGAAATCACAGCCGATAAAATTGCAGCTATCGTAAATGAAGCTAAAGCATTTAATCCAAATGTAGTTGTTGGTATGGGTGGTGGAAAAACTATGGATTCCGCAAAAGCTGTTGCAGATGATTTTAAAGCGGCAACAATCATTGTTCCAACCACTGCATCCACTGATGCTCCCGCAATTGGCCTTTCTGTAATGTATAACGAACAAGGAGTACACATAGGGGCAAGGCATTATGTTAAAAACCCAGATTTAGTATTATTAGATACAGATATTATAGCCAAAGCGCCGATTAGATTTTTAGTTGCAGGCATGGGAGATGGGCTTGCCACATTTATCGAGGCTCGTGCAAACTTTCAATCTGCTTCTCCAAACTATGTTGGCAAAGGCTATAGTGCCACAGTTGCAGTACGTGCAATCGCTCAGGCATGTCATGAAACAATTTTAAACAAAGGCATCAGCGCCAAACTTGCTGCAGAAGCAGGATTATGTACCCAAGATTTTGAAGATGTTGTCGAGGCAAATACATTGCTATCTGGTTTAGGAGTTCAAAATTCCAGTTGTGCAGGTGCTCATTCCATTGCAGAAGGAATTACCATCTTACCTGAATGCGCTAAACTTCTTCATGGTGAAGTGGTAGCCTTTGGAATTTTGGTTCAACTAGTTATTGAAGGTCGTTGCAAAGATGAAATTAAGGAAATGTATGATTTCTTCAATGCAGTAGGTCTTCCATCAACATTTGAAATGCTAGGAATTTCAGACGCAACATCTGCAGATATAATGAAGGTTGCACAAGAATCCTTAAAATCGTATTGGGACACCGAACCTTTTGCTATAACCGCCCAAATGGTTTATGATGCGATTATGATGGCTAATATTTTGGGCAAAGAGTTTCAAAAATAGATTGTTTTATATCTCATAATTAGTAAACACAAATAGGCTGGGGAACCGCCATAGTTCCATTTGCAGTAATCGGAGCTATTGTAATTAACATTATATTTTTGGTCTTTAAAGGAAATGGCTGGAACTCATATGCCAGAAGGTGCATCAGCTGTAACAAATTTGATCACAGGTGCAACATCTATAGTTGCCTGGATAGTCACTAAAATTGGTGTATTATTTTAATTTGTATATTGAAAGGAGCCTAAAATTATGATGAATCCAAGAGAGAATATGTTAAGAGCAATTAAAAACGATAGACCTGAATATGTTCCAAATGCACTTGAACATCTTATTGAAGTTAAATGTCCTACCTGTGAAAGACCCATTAAAGCTGGTTTTGATATTTGGGGCGTTGAATGGGCTTATGATCCACACGCAGAAGGTGGCACGTATGTCGCACATGGCTCTAAAATTATTCATAATATTGACAATTGGCGTGCAGAACTCAAAATTCCTGATTTAGATAAAGATGTCGATTGGAGCTATATTACCCAAAATTGGGGTGAATTTCCACTCGATGTTGCTTCTATCGACTACGAAAACAATGTTGTAATGGGYCTTGTRGAAATGGGCGTCTTCGAAAGATTGTATTTACTGTTTGGAATGGAAGAAGCTTTAATGAACTTCATTACTCACCCAGAAGAAATGGCAAAGATTGCAGAAGTTATAGCCGATTACAAAATCAAGGTTATACAGAGATTTGCTAAAGAAATCAAACTAGATATGATTTGGTATGGYGATGACTGGGGTACGCAAAATAATTTATTTATGCCTCCAGAGACTTGGAGACAATGCATCAAGCCTGCTACCAAACGTATTTATGATGCTATTCATGACTTAGGTTTAATTGTAAACCAACATTCTTGTGGCCACATTGCAAAAATCTTCGACGATATGGTAGACATGGGCGCAGATGTATGGAATATGTGCCAACCTTGTAATGATCTAGGTAAACTTAAGCAGCAATTAGGTGATAGAAAGTTCTGCTTCTCTGGTGGGCTCGATAGTCAATTTGTGCTTAATAAGCCTGGTGCAACTCCAGATGATGTGAGGGCAGAAGTTCGATTGCGTATGAAACAATTAAAGGGTACTAATGGCGGATATATTGCAGGTCCTAGTCACGAAGTTCCATATGCCAAAGAAATGCTTGACGCTATGTTTGATGAGCTTGACAAAACTAAATTTTATRATTATACAAAATAAAACAGAAATAGGAGTAATAAAATGAAATTAACAATTCAAGAACTAGCCAAAATGATTGATCATACAATATTAGCCGCATATGCGACAGATGATATGTTAAAAGAACACTGTGAAATTGCTAAGCAATATAACTTTAAAACAGTTGCTATTAACAATGCCCCTGTGTCTCTTTGCAAAAAATTTTTAGAAGGTACAGATGTGCTTTGCGATGCTGCAGTAAGTTTTCCTCTTGGTCAATGTACAATCGAGACCAAAGTATTTGAAACAATTGATATTATCGAAAAAGGTGCTGGCGAAGTCGATTACGTGGTAAATATAGGAAAAATCAAGTCAGGAGATTGGGCCTATATAGAAGATGAAATGCAAAGAATTGTTGCAGAATGTAATAAAAGAAATGTTACCAGCAAAGTTATATTCGAAACTTGCTATTTAACCGATGATGAAAAAAGAAAACTTTGTGAAGTCGCGCTTAAAGTTAAACCTACTTTTATTAAAACCTCTACCGGCTTTGGTACAGGAGGTGCAACAATAGAAGATATCAAGCTTATGAAAGAATGTGTTGGAGATAACCTTAAAATTAAGGCATCTGGTGGAGTTCGYACTACCGAGCAAGCACTTGCTATGATTGAAGCTGGTGCAAGCAGAATTGGAACTAGCAATGGTGTTGCTATCGTGGATGGATATAAAGACATGCAATAATTATTTRCGACGCTATGTATTTTATTCTTAGGAGTAAAATACATAGTTATTGCTACTTAATTCGAAAGGGGTAAATACATTGATATGCTTAAAAATGCTAGATATTACAAAGGGATATAGGGTGCATTTGTGCTCTATATTTTTTATGCCGTTGACAGTGTCATCTAGCGTATAGTATTATAAATATGCAATTAATATTGATAATAAGGAGAGAATTATGGCAAATATAATTATATCACCATCAAAATATGTCCAAGGTAAAAATGAAATGGCACAACTAGGTTCATATGTAAAAGATTATGGCAAAAAATCATTAATTTTGATTAGTGAATCGGGCATAAAACGCTTTATGGCTGTTATAGAAAAAACGCTCCTARACCAAGATATTACTCCTATATTTGAAACATTTAAGGGAGAATCTAGCAAAAACGAAATCAATAGACTTCAARAACTTTTCGATAAAAACAATTGCGATAATGTCATTGGTGTTGGTGGCGGAAAAATTCTGGATACCGCAAAAGCAGTAGCATACTATAAAAAATGTCCAATTATCATTCTTCCTACCGTCGCTTCTACTGATGCTCCATGTAGCGCACTTACTGTTATATACTCTGACCAAGGTGTTTTTGAAGAGTATCTATTTTTGCCACAAAATCCAAATTTAGTTTTAGTTGATACTCAAGTAATTACTGATGCTCCAGCAAGACTTTTAATTTCGGGAATGGGAGATGCGTTAGCCACATACTTTGAGGCAAGGGCCTGCAAAATTTCTGGTGCTACATCTTGTGCCGGAGGCGAATCCACTCTTGCAGCTCAAGGTATTGGCAAATTATGTTATGAAACATTAATAAATTATGGTTATAAAGCCAAAATTGCTATTGAACAAAAAATTTGTACTAAAGCAGTTGAAAACATTATAGAAGCAAATACTCTTCTTTCGGGAATTGGATTTGAAAGTGGCGGACTTGCTGCAGCACATGCAATTCACAACGGCTTTACCGTAATGGAGGAATGCCACAATATGTATCATGGTGAAAAAGTTGCTTTTGGTACAATAGTACAATTGGTATTAGAAGATGCTCCAGAACTTTCTGATGTAATCAATTTCTGTAAATCTGTCGGTCTTCCTACTACATTAAAGCAATTAGGCATCAAAAAAATTAATCCGAACAAAATCAAACAAGTTGCGCAAGCAGCAACGGCTTCAACAGAAACTATACACAACTTGCCATTTAAAGTAACTGCCGACGATGTGTATGGTGCAATTTTAATTGCAGATGCATTAGGCCAATAATCCGCCAATCTCCCTTAATTGAAAAAGGGAGAAACATATTATTATTGATATTCTTTTTGTTCAACTTTGATTTCCGCTTGAGATTTTATCTCTAATTCAGCTACATTGGTCGCCTGAATGTCTATAGCAATACTATTACAAACCGGAAAACTAAATCCCTCTTCTTCTGATTGCAATACTCCTGCATATTTTTTTCGTCTCAGCATATAAAACACCTCCATATAATAATTATATTACCCAAATTGTTAATATTTAATCCGTTGTAAAATTTCCAGTTATTATCTCCTTGAAAAATTTTGTTAACTATAGTATAAAAAAGATATTACAATTCATCTATTTTACGTTATGAAAGGGTCAATTAAATGGCAAAAGTTATATTAGGTATCGATAGACTTGCAGAATTTATGTATTTATTTGACAATAAGCGAGTTGGGCTCATTACAAATCCAACAGGAATAAATAGTGATTTTATATCCACAATTGATTTATTTGCACAATATACAAATTTAACAGCATTATTCTCTCCAGAACATGGTGTTCGCGGAAATATTCAAGCGGGTCAAAAAGTTGAATCTTATATTGATGCTAAAACTGGTACCAAAGTATGGACTTTATATGGCAAAAATAAAAAACCAACTCAGGATATGCTTATAGATGTTGATATATTAGTTTATGATATTCAAGATGTTGGATCACGACTTTATACCTACTTGTATACATTAGCTTATTGTATGCAAGCATGCAAAGAATGGGGCAAAGAAATAATAGTATTTGACAGACCTAACCCCGTAGGYGGTTCTGCAGTGGAAGGAAATTTAGTTCACAAAGAATTTAGATCATTTATCGGACTATATCCTATTCCTTATAGATATGGACTTACAATTGGCGAAATAGCTATGTATTTTAATTCAGAATTTAATATTAATGCCCAATTAACCGTAGTAAAAATGAAAAATTGGACACGCGATATGTACTATGATAACACCGGATTAAATTGGATTATGCCCTCCCCCAATATGCCTACTCTCAATACTGCTCTATTATATAATGCCACCTGCATATTTGAAGGAACTAATATTTCTGAGGGACGTGGCACTACCATTCCATTTGAACTCGTTGGAGCCCCTTGGCTCAATGCAGAAGAACTAGCCATTGCTTTAAATGAAAAATCGTTACCAGGTATATATTTTAGACCTATATATTTTACACCTACCTTTTCCAAGTATGAAAACCAATTATGTCAAGGGGTACAGCTTCATATTATCAATCGTGATGAAATTCAACCTATAAAAATTGCATTATATTTATTAAAAGAAATTCGTCAGCGCAATTCAGATAAGTTTAAATTTGCTGCACCATATACAGCAGCGGGAAAACCAATGATTGATTATAACACAGGGAGCGATACAGTGCGCACATCAGATTTTGATCCCGAAGCATTATATATCAAATGGGAATCTGAAAATAAACAATATAAAAAAGATAAATCTAAATATCATCTATACTAATATACACCTATCTTAGAAGGGACGGATATTATGACATTAAAGCAAAAAGTTGGACAATTATTTATGGTAGGTTTTGATGATACAAAAATAAATTCGCATATCGAAAATTTGATTAAGGATTTTAATGTAGGAAATGTAATTTTATTTGAACGCAATTGCAAAACTCCAGAACAAATCTTAAAGCTCATCCAAAATTTACAAAAATTAGCTATAAAATATAATGGAGTTCCCATGTTTATTGGAATTGATCAAGAAAACGGAATGGTTACACGCATAGGAGAGGGGGTATGTACTTTTCCTGGCAATATGGCACAAGCCAATGGAGCAACCGAAGAAGAAATCTATCAAGTTGCAAAGTATACTGGAGAAATGTTAGAAGCACTTGGAATTAATTATAATTTGGCACCTAGCTTAGATATCAATAATAATCCGAATAATCCAATAATAGGCATTAGAAGTTTTGGTGAAAATCCAGAAACAGTCACTAATATGGGACTAGCCTGTATAAAAGGATTTCAAGACGCAGGTATAATTTCAACAGCAAAACATTTTCCAGGTCATGGCGATACTGCCATCGATTCTCATTTAACTTTGCCTTGTATTCCACATAGCAAAGAACGACTAGAAAAAGTGGAATTATATCCATTTAAAGCTGCAATCGATGCTGGAGTTAAAAGTATTATGACTGCTCATATAATTTTTCCAGCTTATGAACCGGTATATCCTGCCACACTTTCACCACTGGTATTAACTAATTTGCTACGACAAGATTTAGGATTCCATAATTTAATTATCACAGATTGTATGGAAATGAAAGCCATCAGTGACACATATACTACTCAACAAGCTAGTGTTATGGCAATAGCGGCTGGCGCAGATATAGTGTGTATAAGTCATACAGAAAAATTACAAAGAGAAGCTCTCGAAGAAACCTTAATACAAGCCGAACAAAATATGAARCTACAAGCTAAAATCGATACTGCGGCTGATCGTATTTTGTCAATCAAGAAAGTTCTGAATGTTGACGAATATCTAAAACGTAATATCGCAGACATTGCCAACAAGCTTAACCCACCTGCTGCTATAAAATTGGCAAAAAAAATTAGCAAAAATGCCATAAAAGTAATCGAACAGGGAATCTCATTACCTATAGATCCAGGAAAATTACTAATAATTGCACCTGATTCCAGAGGATTAACCGGAGTAGATGGTCTATGGTATATTCCAAACTTTGCTTCATATGCTGCTGAACACGTGATAGCAGATTCAATCAAGCTAGAATCCGATCTTTCCATAAAGTCAATAAATGAGATTATTCAAAAGAGCCAAATTTATGATACTATAATCCTGTGTTTATATAACGCACAGTTTATGCATTCTCAAATAGAGCTTGCCAATAAACTCCTTGCCGAGCACAATCAAGTAATTTGCATYGCCATGCGTAATCCATATGATATTAATTTACTAAAAAATCCACAAACAACGGTGCAAGTATTTGAATATACACCATTATCTATGGATAGTTTACTTAAAATATTATTTAAAGTTTTTGTGGCTTAAACTTTGTTGTCAAATTGTATAAACTTTCAGAGTTTGCGGCAAGCTCTTCACTAATTGCTGCGCTTTCTTGACTTGTCGAAACATTCGTATTTACGACATCCATTATATCTGCCATACTTTTATTCATATCATCAACAGTTACCACTTGAGTAGTAGCTATTTGATACAACTCTTTAATTAAATTTGTAATTTGATTTGAGCTATCCGAAATTTTTACAAATGCTTTTTCAGTAGTATGTGCAAGTGATTCACTTTCTTTGATATTATTAACTGTATTTTCAATCAAACCAGTCGTATCTTTGGCGGCTTGAGTCGATTTCTGAGCTAAACTTCGAACCTCTTCAGCTACAACAGAGAACCCTTTGCCGGCTTCACCAGCTCTAGCCGCTTCAATTGCTGCATTTAAAGCAAGAATATTGGTCTGAAATGCAATGTCATCAATAGTTTTAATAATTTCTTGAATATCTTTTGAATCCACAGAAATTTTATTAATTGCATTAAGCATTCCTGCCATTTTATTAGAACTATCTTTAATAATCAGGCTAGATTCTTCGCCTAATATACGAGCATTAGTAGCATACTCAGACGAAGACTTAATTTGATTAGATATCTCATTAAGTGAATTAGACAAATCTGAAATACTAAGATTTTGGTCTTCAGCTCCTTTAGCAAGCGCTTGGGCACCTTGCGAAATATCTTCCGCTCCCTGACTTAAATGCTCACTAGAAGTGGTAATGTTAATTAACAATTTACTAATTTCTTCTCTAAATAATTCAATAGAAACTATTATTTCTTCAAAATCTCCAAGAAACGTGATTTTTGTACTATGAGTAAAATCTCCTTTTGCAAAATCAGCCAATAAATCACTTAAAGAATTAACATATTTTGACAATTCTTTCATTGAAAAATTAAACATATCATTCATTTTTTGAATTTCGATAAATCTAGTTTTAAGGTTTACTCTACCTTTCAAGTTTCCTGTTGAAAGCTCTTCTAGCCCTATTTCCATTTTAATGATATTTACAAGAATATCAGTTCTAATCCATCTAAAATAAATATATAGCATACCGGACATTATAATTAACGATATAATAATTGTTATTAAACTGGTCATTTCTATAACATCATATTCTTCTTCGGATTCCAATATTCTGTCTTCCGATTCCGCTATTAATATATCTATTTCTTGAATTAACTTTTCAATATTTGGTTTTACGTTTATTAAATACTCATTTATAGCTTCGTCAATACCAATGTTTAAAGCGTCCATCACTTTGTGTGCATTATTATGAATGGCATCATGATATTCTTCAATAGCGTTGGTCAAATTAATAATGTCTGCATTATTTCTATTTTCAGGACTATACATATATGTACCTAAATCACACGTTTTAGGATCTAAACTTCCTTCAAAAGGTTCTCCGTTCAAAATCGCACCTAAAAGATCTGTTGACCATTCATAATGTACAATTTCAGCTTTATGTAATTGATCGATAATATTATTTTCCACAGACAATGTTTCTTTTGAAAGAGACATACGATTAAATGAAAAAAGAATTACAATCAATAAAACTATATTTAAGCTAAACACCAAGATACTCATACTATAAATCAATTTTTTTAATTCTATTGACTTCACTTACATCACTCCTTATAAAATATTTTTTACCATGACATTATAATCCATTTTTAGCAAATTGTAAACAGCCAAAATGTGTCATATTTTATTTTTAGTTACTGTTTTTTTTTCTTATTTTTGATTTTAAAAATCATTCTTAATATATTTATTAAGCACAGCCATATTATATTCTTTAAATATTTAAATAAAATAACTTCCCTCAAGATATTTATAATATCAAAAGGAAAGCTACTGATTTTAATAATCTAAAATAATTTCACGAATCTCACCATTAGGAACTATTTCACCCAGTTCATCAGATCCTGACATATACTCCACTTTAGATGGACTAATAGCTCTAATAAATATAAATCCTTTATGATCAATATCCACCTCTTCTATTCTTAGAACAGCTTTTTTTGCCTTACTAATATTGAGAGTTTTACCTTTAAAAGCTGGGTAAATTGTATAGTATATTTCTGTTTCAAATGAAGTTGCCGGGATATACTTAATCCATTGACCATAAGGTGTATGAGGCGTAATTAATACTTGCAATTGGTTATTTGCATCACAATCTCCCACATAATATTGAAATTGGATGTGTCCATCTTCAGAAAGACTATAATCATTAACTAAAATTTTTCCTCCTTGACGCCCTTTTAAAACTCCAAAGGCAACACCCATAGCACCCATAGTTGCAAAATAGTTATTTTCTGTAATCGCAATACGTCTCTCTTTCATTTTATCTAAACTATTGTTTGTACCAATATATGGGAATATTTCATACATGTTCTCGTTTAAAATTATTTTTTGAGGAGATACAGTTTCCTTTGTCGATGCCTTTTCTTCGGACTCAATATTTATTTCTACAACAGATACCTCCGATTCAATTACTTCTTCTGTTTCTTCTGTTTCTTCTGTTTCTTCTGTTTCTTCTGTTTCAGCTAATTTTGCAGCTTCCTCTGCAGCTAACTTGGCTTCCAGCTCTAATCTTTCTCTTTCTAACCTAGCTTCTTCACTAGCTATTTTGGCCTCTTCTCTAAGTTGTTCCATTTTCTTGTTATAAGTATCTAAAAGCTCTATATTCCATTCTATCACTGAATCTTTAGAAATTTTTTTACATAAATGCTCTACCATTAAGGACTTTGAAGAATTTCCAGCTAAAAATATATTAACTTTTTCTGGATAAACATTAAATTTATTACACGTATTTTTGATAAATTCAAAAAAATCTTTTAGTCCAGCATCAATACGCTCTTCTAAAATACCTAATAATTCACGTTTTTTTATTTTAAACTTAATTTTACGTTTAAAACCTTCCCTATCAAATAACATGACTTTCATCTTGGTGTTAATACGCGTCATATTTTCCCAAAGAGGTCTTAAAGCATCAATCATTATAACAGTATTCCGCTTTGCTTCTTCCGAGCTACTAATAAATGCGTCTTCACCTATAAATCTCTTGCCATCCTTAGGTCTGGTAAATTGAACACGCTTTTTTAACAGTGTTTTTTGATTTTGAACAAGTAATTCATAAGCCATTGCTTCTAATAAAATTTCACCACCTAAATATTTATTTCCTCTAGCTCCTAATTCATCCAACATATATGTATATCTTTTATCTTCTTCCGAAGGTTTATATGATCCAAATGCAAAATCTGTAGTGTACGCACCTATATCGAACACTCCATAAAATACAGATTCTTGAATATTAGGTTGAAAATTATATCCAGAAAGTGCAGTTAAAGCATATGCTGTCGCTTCATCAATTCCCAATTCTACACTAAATTTTTGCATCACTTCTTCATTTTCTAATATTGATACTGGTAAAGATTTTTTAATTCCGTTGGTAAAAGATTCTAATATTTTATCTACAACGTCTTTATTAAATGACTTCGTACATGCTAAAATATATTTAAGATGAATACCATTATTCATATTATTAATTAGTGAACCTAAATAATATGCATATACTTCTACTGGATTAAATTCATTTTCTGTAATTTCTAAAAATGGTGGTAAATCATATGTCTTTTTTACTTTATCTTTAATACGTAAATGTCCACTATTTCTACCCGCCCATGGTTTTATATCATACATAAAATTTGAAAATATCTGACTTGAAGCTCTCCAATATTCTGCTAATACAGTATGAGATGCTGCAACATCTGCCCACTTTGTAAGTGGTCTACCTATTAATGAGTTATAATCTTGCAAAAAATTTTCTAAATTTTTGAAATGTAAAATTGCTGGAATTTGAAAATCATTTCTATTAATTGGTTTTTGCAAATCTCTAGCACCTATTCGCAATGGTGAAATTAAAGAATTATCATCTAGCATTGCAACAGTAACATTTTTTGAACCAAAATTTATTCCTATGTAGCCTTCCTTAATATCTAAAACAGGGTCACGATAAAATGTTCCAGTGCATTCTCTAAAAGGTATATTTGTATTTTCCCAATGACCTCTATTAGGATCATTTAACATCTTTTTATCATACTTAACTTTTCCTAATCTAATTGTTTCGTAATTAATTAAAGTAGTACAATACTGTAATGCTTCTTTGGTGGGTTTAGCCGGTGCAGCTGATTTAGCTGGTGTAGTTGCCATAATAATTCCTCCTAATTTAAATTTAATTTTATTTTAGCCTATTTGGGAAAGTATGTCAAGATGAGGAATAAAGTATACTCTCTACCCCTCATTTGGTCTATTATATAAATTTTTTGACAAATTTCTCAATTCTTATTAAAGCTTCTTTAAGCTCAGCTACCGAATACGCATACGAACATCTAATATAACCATCACCTGATTTTCCAAATGCATCTCCAGGTACTACTGCCACTTTTTCTTCTTGAAGCAATTTTTCACAAAATTCCAAACTATTCATTCCTGTTTCTTTAATCGAAGGAAATACATAAAAAGCTCCTTTGGGTTCAAAGCAAGAAAGTCCCATCTTTCTAAATCCCTCTATCATTAACTTTCTCCGAACATCATATGACTCCTTCATATGCTCAATATCTTCATCGCCATCTTTTAAAGCCGCTATTGCCGCATATTGGCTCGTTGTTGGTGCACACATCAAAACATATTGATGCATCTTTGTCATGGCTCCAATAACAGCAGCTGGTCCTAAAGCATATCCTATTCTCCATCCTGTCATTGCATATGCTTTCGAAAGTCCACTCAGTATAATTGTTCGTTCATACATTCCTTCTACACTAGCAATCGAAACATGGCGTGTTCCATAAGTGAGTTCTGCATAGATTTCATCTGAAAGTACAATTAAATCATGTTTCTTAACGATCTTTGCAATAGCCTGCAACTCATCTTCTTCCATAATAGCACCTGTAGGATTATTAGGATATGGAAAAATTAAGATTTTAGATTTTTCAGTTATAGCCTCTTCTAATTCTTGTGCCGTCAGTTTAAATTCATTTTTTGCTTTTGTAGCAATAGGGACAGGCACTCCTCCAGCGAATACTGTACATGGCATATACGCAACAAATGATGGTTCTGGAATCAAAACTTCTTCTCCACCATTTAGTAACGTTCTTAGCGCAACATCAATTCCTTCGCTACCTCCAACTGTAACAAGAATTTGATCAGCTTCATTATAAGATAAATCAAATTTACGTTTCATATATTTGTTAATTTCTTGTCGTAAAGGCAACATTCCAGCATTTGCAGAATACACAGTTTTACCCTGTTCTAAAGAATATATTGCTTCTTCTCTAATATGCCATGGGGTATCAAAGTCTGGCTCTCCAACCCCCAACGAAATTGCATTTCCCATTTCTGTTACAACATCGAAAAATTTTCGTATCCCAGAAGGAGGCATTGTTGCTACTCTAGTTGCTATTTTATCTGCTATATTCATGGAGACACCACCATTCGTTCATCTTTTTTGTGTTGTTCAAAAATAACACCATGATCTTTATATCTCTTTAATACAAAATGCGTGCCAGTACTTAAAACTTCGTCCAGAGCAGATAATTTTTTACTCACAAACATAGCAACTTCTTTTAAACTCTTACCTTTAACAATTACAGTTAAATCAAATCCACCCGACATAAGATACAAAGCTTCTACTTCCTTAAACATATAAATTCGCTTAGCAATTTTATCAAAGCCTTCGCCTCGACTTGGAGCCACTTTTACTTCTATAAGAGCAGTTACATTATCAATCTCCGATACTTTGTCCCAATTTATCAGCATTTTATAGCCGCAAATAATTTTGTCCTCCTCAAGCTCTGCAGTCAATTTTTCGATAACTTCGACGGTAGAGTCTAACATTACTGCCAAATCTTGTGGAGAATATCTACAGTTTTCTTCTAGCAACTTCAAAATTCTAGTCTTCATATTATGTCTCCTTTAAAAAAAAAGAATAGCCACAATCGCGGCTATTCTCTTGAAGTAAATATTCTTATTACTTATTAAGATTAAAGAATGAGCAAAGACCGTGATATTCGGCAACATCACCAAGCTCTTCTTCAATTCTAAGAAGTTGGTTATATTTAGCAGTTCTATCTGAACGACAAGGAGCTCCAGTCTTAATTTGCCCAGCGTTAGATGCAACAACAATATCTGCAATAGTTGTATCTTCCGATTCACCTGATCTATGAGAAACAACAGCAGTATATCCTGCTCTATTTGCCATTTCAATTGCTTCGAAAGTTTCTGTTAAAGTACCGATTTGATTAACTTTAATTAAGATTGAATTACCAATACTTTTCTTAATTCCTTCTTTTAAAATGCTTGTATTTGTAACGAACAAATCATCCCCAACAAGTTGAACACGATCACCAATTCTGTCAGTAAGTTTTTTCCAACCATCCCAGTCTTTTTCGCCAACACCGTCTTCGATAGAAATAATCGGGAATTTATTTACAAGGTTTTCATAATAATCTACAAGTTCATCAGAAGTTCTAACCACTTCTTCGCCCTTCATTTTACTTTCGCCTTTAAAGTAATACTTACCATCTGAATCATTGTAAAGCTCAGAAGCCGCCGCGTCCATTGCAATCTTAATATCTTCACCAGCTATATAGCCAGCTTTATTAACAGCTTCTACAATAAGTTCAAGTACTTCTTCAGAAGTTGCAAGGTCAGGAGCAAATCCACCTTCATCGCCTACACCAGTTGAAAGACCTTTACTTTGAAGAACTTTTTTAAGAACATGATAAACCTCAGCACACATTCTAAGTGCTTCTTTAAAGCAACTAGCCCCAACAGGCATAATCATAAATTCTTGTAAGTCAACAGTGTTATCTGCATGTTCTCCACCATTTAAAATATTCATCATTGGAACTGGAAGAACTTTCGCATTAAAACCACCAAGATATTGATATAATGGCATACTAAGCGCTTCAGCAGCAGCACGAGCCACAGCCATAGAAACTCCTAATATTGCATTTGCACCGAGCTTAGATTTGTCATCAGTTCCATCAAGTTTAATCATTTTTTTATCAATAGCAGCTTGATCTAAAACATTCAAACCAATAATTTCGTCCGCAATGATTTCATTAACATTCGCAACGGCTTTTTGAACGCCTTTTCCAAGATAACGACTAGAATCTCCATCACGAAGCTCAAGTGCCTCACGTTCACCAGTTGATGCTCCAGAAGGAACTATTGCACGACCAATATAATCTTGTGTACCATTACTAACAACAACTTCCACTTCTACAGTAGGATTTGCTCTAGAATCTAGTACCTCTCTTGCAAATACGTCTGAAATCTCTAAAAAACCTTCATCAATATA